>NZ_NPEA01000008.1:67433-253566 GCF_002812205.1 Leptospira neocaledonica | reverse complement strand
TAGATTTCCTTTCAGGAAAGTAGAAATTGAAAATCCATACAAGTTCCTATTCTTTCTTATCGAATCCATGAAAAAAACAGCATTAATTACCGGAGCCAGCGTAGGTATCGGTTACGAAATTTCTAAATTGGCCGCAAAAGACGGTTACGATCTTATACTTGTAGCTAGAAATCTCAAAACCTTGAACTCCGTAAAAAAGGAAATGGAAAGTTTGGGAGCAAATGTAGAAATCCTTTCTGCAGACTTGTCCGATCCAAAATCTCCTAAAAAAATTTACGACTTCGCCAAAAAGAAAAAAGCCATTGTGGATCTTCTCGTGAATAACGCAGGTTTTGGAACAAATGGAAAATTCCACTCTTTAGATCTGAAAGAAGAATTGGATCTGATCCAAGTCAATGTGACGTCTCTTGTAGAACTAACTCATTTATTCTTGAGAGATATGAGAGAAAGACATGCAGGAAAAATTCTGAATGTAGCTTCTACTGCAGCTTTTCAACCGGGGCCGATGATGACGAACTATTATGCTTCCAAGGCGTACGTTCTATTCTTCTCGGAAGGTCTTGCGGAAGAAGTTCGTAAAGACGGAGTGAATGTTACCTGTCTCTGTCCCGGGCCTACCAAAACAGAATTTTTCAAAAGAGCGGAGATGGATAAGTCCGCGATCTTAAATAGTGGTCTTGTTCCTAAGGCGGATGCGGCTTACGTGGCCAAGATAGGTTACCAAGGAGTAAAAGCCGGAAAAGCTGTGGTGATCTCAGGGTTGGCCAATAAGGTAATGGCTCAATCGGTCAGAATCTCTCCTAGGTTTTTGGTCCGTAAATTGGCAAAATTTCTAAATACAGTAAACTAGATAGTAAGAGTGTGGGATATGCAAGAAACGATTTTAGACAAAGCGGTTCCTTTTTTTCTAGGACTGGCTTTGGTGGAATTTATATGGGGAAGAAGAAAGTCTGTTTACAGATGGAATGATTCCGTTTCCGATCTGGCGACCGGGATCTTATATTCTTTTACGGGAGTGGTCATCACTTTAGGGGCTATTCTTCTATATGATAAAATTAGAATATATTATTCCGTTCAGAGTCTTTTTCAGCTAGGCGAATTTCCATCTTCTTCTCCTTTGTTGAAAACTCCTAACGGTTGGGAATTTAATCTAGAATCTTTTCTTGCATGGACCTTCGTTCTGATCGCTGTGGATTTTATATATTATTGGTTTCATAGGGCCACTCATGAGATCCATTTTCTTTGGGCCTGCCATGTGACCCATCATTCCAGTGAAGAATTTAATCTAACTGTGGCTCTTCGGCAATCCATGTTCCAAAGGATTTTCGAATATGCTTTTAATCTTCCTTTGGCGTTACTTGGGATTCCTTGGTGGATGTTCTTTATCTGTCATGGGATTTTGAAGATCTACCAATTTTGGGTCCACACTAGATTGATCGGAAAATTGGGTTGGATGGAAAAAGTTCTTTTGACTCCTTCTCATCATAGGGTCCATCACGGAAGAGATCCTGAATATTTAGACAAGAACCATGGTGGTATATTGATTCTCTGGGATCGCTGGTTTGGAACATATGCGGAAGAGAAAAAAGAACCGATCTACGGATTAACGGAACCTCTTCCTACATTTAATCCTATCTGGGCAAACTTACATGTTTATATTTCTCTTTGGAATTTAGTGAAGGCCACGCCTAGTTGGAAAGATAAACTTCTTCTTCTTATCAAAAAACCGGACTGGAGACCGGATTCATTAGGAGGAGAGAAGAAGGTCGCTGAAATAAACAGGTCCACTTATACTAAATTCGATCCGAACATTTCAACTTCCAGAAAAGTCTACGGGGTCTTACAGTTTATAGTTCTTGCAGGACTTTCCGTTTATCTATTAAAACTTTTAAAATTAGGAAAGATGTCTTTTGTTCTGTATTCAGGCTTTGGGATTTGGTTTTTCTTTGCATTCTTAAGTTTAGGTCTTGTATGGAATGGAAGACCTAAGATGGAAAAATGGGAAGTCTTGAAGTTTTCGGTTTTAATCGTTTTGGGCCTATTTATATTTTATAATAGATAGGGTTGATTTGGGCCGTCGAGATAGATTTTGGGTTTTTCTGTCTAGCATCTTTTTTGAATAGATCCTAAAATGGATCGACATACATTACGATTTATTAAGATTTAAGTACTTTATGAATCGCAAATCCATATTTCAGACGTTATTATTTCTATTTTTCCTTCTTTTTTCATTTGCTCTTCCCTTGCTATTTACTTTCGCAGTGAGGTCTAACACAAACTTAACTGAATTTAACTTTATTTCGATTTTAATATGCGGGGTATTGTTTTTACAGGGAATGGTTCAGCCGATCCTTTCTCGAAAATCTTCTTTGACGGAATCTTGGGGTTTCGCCTGGCGTTTTGCGAACGGCTTGAATTTGCTCGGAATATTATTTATTGTTTCGCTCAGTTTCATATTCTTTCTCGACAATGATTTTGTTTTTTCGAAATCGAAATATGGTGATCATGATAACCCTAAAAAGATCGTTGGATTGATTGTTTTAGGTAGCCAGATTTTGTTTTTGGCGGTCATACTATATTTTTATATTTACGATTATTTACATAAAGAGAACGGAATATTCGCCAAAACAAGAGACGGCCTCGAATTTCTCGGAGTAATTTTAGGGATGGGGGTTTCTCTTTTTCTAATTAGATTTCAGCACATTTATATTTTTGCAGAAAATATAGGCCCATCCGAAATAATTCCGGAAACGTATTTGTATCCTTTTTATATTGGATTTTCCTATCTGCTCTATCGAGTTTTTAAATTTATAAGAAGAGAAAGTAAAGAGAATATAGTCGTTATAATTTTATGCCTGTTAGTCGCTTTATTCGTGGCTTTTTCCCAAAAAATTGATGTTTTCAAAGGACTAGGAATTGCGATCCTTCCTTTTCTTCCGATTCTGATTTCTAAAAAAGGTAAATCGGACTGGGGACAATCAATTTTTGTTCTAATATTCTCGGTTGGTATTTCTCATTATATTTCTCTTTATAATTCGAATTGGACTCCTTCGGAACAGTTCTATTCGATATATCAATTCCCTCATCATGTTTCCTTTGTTTTATTTTTTTTAGGGGGCTGGAGATACTTTGTTTTGTTTCAGGAAATTAAAAGTTTTAAACAAAGTACGATTTGGGGTCGGATTATAGTTGTTTGGGAATCATTATTAGTGATTCTATATGCCGGGCTCGCGTATTATCAGGAATTCCATTCTGGAATATACACTGCGAGTTTAGGAGTTTTTCATAGCTTGATTGTCCATTTGACTTTTTTACTCTTAGGCTTTACGATTCCAAATCTATTTTCTTCCAGATCGGAAATCCTTTCTTCTCCGAAAGACTGGATGCAAAAGTATTCTAAATCCGTTCCGGTTATCCTTCTGTTCCTTTTCTACCTACTTTCATTTTTACCCAGCCAAAGAAAAGTTTCTCTTGGAACGGATTTCGGAGTGGGAACGAGCGTGGAGAAAATTAAATCCGTTTTAGGTAAGCCTGATCTGGAAGATGACGGCACTTTGAAATATTATAAAATATCGATCGGAAATGAACGGATCCGTTTAAGAGAGAGTATTCCTCGAGATGTTTATTTGTTGGAATTCCATCTGACGGAAAATTCCTGTGGAGAAAATAAGGAAAAACTTGTCAGCGGAATCACCGCGCGATTTTACCCTGATTCAAAAATTTATCCGTATTATTCGTTCCGAGCCTTGGAGATCGAATGGAATGGTGTCTCCGGTTGGGATACTCCTAATCCAAGTCTTGAAAGTTTAGGAGAATTAATTGCAAAATCCAACGTGGCTGCTTATACGGAGAATGAAGACTCCAATCCGGGAGAAGGTGGAAATCTTTATTTAAACCTGTCCTTACTTGGAAAATCTGGGATCCTTCCTGTTACTTTCTCCTACTGGAATGTAAAGCGGAATGTTTTACTCACTTCTTTTTCCGTCGGTGAAAATTCTAAAACTTGTCAGTTATATTCTAATCTAGGCAAGGGTGTTAAAAATAGAATTCTTGATGCGGCGATTTTTTCCCAAATAGAATTGGTGAATGATACTAGTTTTGTTGTGCCCGAAAATGTTGCGCTCTATTCGGAGCCGAAACAGGGTTCTAAACAAATTCTTACCTTACTCAAAGGAATGGTGTTACATCCTAAAATCCGTATGAAAGAAAATTCGGAATGGAATGGTAAATCGGGGACTTGGTATTTTTTTGCCGGGGGTTGGGTTTTCAGTTCTTTACTAGAAGCCGGTTCCGATTTAAAGCCCTCCGATTATCCATTGATTGCTGCAGATCAAAGGGAAGTTTCTTGGAAACAATGGAATACGGAGGCGGAGAAATATTGCGATCTTAGGAAACAAAAATATAGACCCACCTCTGGCAGTCTTCCATGGAGTTTGATGGAAAGAAAGGTCAGAATTCCAATGAGACTTGGAAAGGTGGAATATAGTAACGAAAATGTTTATCTTTCTGTCTTCCCTTTTGATTTTTCTCATCTTAATTTTTCTTACGTGTTTTCTGACGGGACCGTGAATGATTTTATAGAGGAAAATGTGCTTACTTCTGCATATTCGGAAAACAAAATTTCGGATCCATTTGAAATCATAGTTGCAGGTACTTTTTCTTGGAAAACAGAATGTAGCCCTTCAAACTCGGATAGATTTTTATCTATGACCACCGCTAAATTTAAAGAGGAGGAGGTATATTTTACTCTTCCTCAAGAGGATCTTTTGGATTTCGGAACTTTTAAAACGATCAAAGGGAAGTTTTTTCTATCGTATGAAAATTATCAGAAGGCCCAAAAATATTGTTCGAATCTTGGCTTGGAATTAATAAAGGAATCCGAATTAGAGGAATTGGTCGTCATAGGTAAAAAATTTAATTTACCGATCAATACGGAAACAAAGGGGTATTATTGGTCTTTGGAAAAAGGTACTGTATCGAATGTGCAAGTAAGCGAACCGCTTCGTACAATTTGTGTTTCCAGATAATGCCTTAAGTTTTTATTCTAAGTGCTCTGATCCGGAATCTAAAATAGTATTTTAGATTCATCTTCTTTAGTTCGTGTAACAAACCATCCATTTATTCTTGTAAGCGGGGCGAAAAGCTTCGCTTGATCATTCTATACCTTCTTCTAAAGATTGCCTAGAAATCAAAATCTGAATTTGAAAAAGAATATCATTGGGAGGCAAGCTTGAATTCACCGCTTCAATTCGAATTACCAGAGGAATTACTACAACTCAGAGAACTGGTCAGGGACGTCGTCAGAAAGGAAGTTGTTCCAAACAGAATGCACTACGACGAAAACAACGAGTATCCAAAAGCTATTTTACAAAAATTTAAAGAAGCTGGATTATACCAGGCCTTATTCGACGAAGAACATGGCGGGTTAGGTTATGGAATGATGGGAGGTATTGTCCTCGCTGAAGAAGTGTCCTGGGGATGTTTGGGAGTAAATACCGCATTCACTTCCACAAAACTAGGCGCTCTTCCGATCGATGTGGGAGGAACCAAGGCTCAAAAAGACAAATGGCTTCCACTTCTCGCTTCCGGCGAAAAAACCGCCGCATTCGGTTTATCCGAACCTGGGGCAGGTTCGGATGTTCCTGCGATGGCTACCACTGCAGTAAAAAAAGGGGACCGTTACGTTCTGAACGGTACAAAACAATGGATTAGTAGTGCAGGCCAAGCTGATATTTATACAGTATTTGCAATGACCGACAAGGACAGAGGCCCAAGAGGAATCTCTTGTTTTATTATAGAAAAAGGCACCAAAGGATTTTCTTTCGGAAAAAAGGAAGATAAGCTGGGGATCAGATGTTCCGAAACAAGACAGCTTATCATGGAAGACTGCGAAATTCCGGAAGAAAACCTTTTAGGCGGAAAAGAGAATATGGGATTCTTGCATGCATTCAAAACTTTGATCCTTTCCAGACCTGCCGTTGCAGCAGGAGCTGTCGGTTTGATGCAGGGAGCGTTTGACGCTGCAATTGAATACGCGAGAGAAAGAGAGCAGTTCGGAACTACGATCTCTTCTTTCCAAGCGATTCAGCATATGTTAGCGGATATGGCGATCAAGATAGAAGGTTCTAGACTTCTCACCTATAAAGCTGGCGTGTATGCAGAGACCTTCCATAAAGACGCGGCAAAATTTTCCGCAATGGCAAAATGTTACGCGTCCGATTCTTCGGTACAAGTGGCATCTGACGCTGTCCAAATTTTTGGCGGCTACGGATATACCAAAGAATATCCTGTAGAAAAATTTTATAGGGACGCTAAAATCCTGCAGATTTACGAAGGTACAAGCCAGATCCAGAGGAACGAAATTGCTGCGGGACTCATAAAAGACACAGCGTCCAAAACCAAAAAAGGCTAAAATTTTCTTTTAGTCTCCGAAGGGAGAATTTTGACTTGCTTGCCGATCCGCCAGAAGTCAAACTTTTCCCTCCGGTTTTTTAGAAAGAGTGAAAGGGTTTTTAAACATTCCGAAATTTTTATCTGGGAGAGTTTTTTGTAAACTCTCGTTCATTTTTTTTACCTTTTCCATTTTTCATCCGATTTTCGCATTCGATCCTTCTTCTCTCCCTTATGAAGGGATCTCCTTAGTGCCTCATGCGGAGGTTTGGGCCGACGAGGACGGGGACACTAACTTCGCAAAAATGCAAATGAAGGAGTTTTATCCTCTATCTTCTGCGAGTTTAGGTTATTCGGATCTGACACATTGGTTCAAGATCCCTTTAGAAAATAATTCTTCTCATTCAGTATCTTGGGTTTTGGAAATTCATTATAGCCAATTGGATAAGGCCGAATTGTATCTGGCCTCTAAAGGGGACAAGGTCTTGTTTCGGGGAGGTGATAGAATTCCTTTTGGAGAAAGACCGATCCAATATAGATTTCCCAGTTTTCCCTTAGAGTTAAAGGCGGGGGAAAAGGATACGGTTTATCTTAAGATCCAAACTAAAAGTTCTGTCAACTTCGCTGCGTTCGCATATAAGTCTGAGGATTTTTTCTCCAATATAAGCAATGAACAAATATTACTCGGGATCTATTTCGGATCTCTTCTGGTAATGGCTTTATATAATCTATTTCTGTTCTTATCCACTAAGGAAAAAACATACCTAGCATTTTTTGGATATGTTGGGGCCGGAGTTTTGGCCCAATGGTCTCTTCAAGGATATTCTTTTCAGTTTTTCTGGCCGAACTCGGTAGTTTGGGCAAGCCATATCATTACCTCTTTTACTTTTTTGGTTTCTGCAACCACAGCCGATTTTATCCGACTCTACTTCTGCGCCCCTGATAATTATCCTAATTCTAACAAAGTGTTGAAAGGAATTTCAATTTTATCTTATATACTTGTAATCATCGGATATTTTTTTCCGTTCGGCTTTGCATTGGCACTTTATGTGTTTTTATCTACGATCACTTTGGCTGCTATCTTGTATTTAGGTTTCCAGGGATTTTCCAGAAATTTAAGGTCTGCACTTTTCTTTTTAGGAGCTTGGCTTGCACTGGTGGCAGGTGCATTCGTATTTATTCTGAGATTTTCGGGGATCATTCCTCATACAATCTCTTTGGCGTATTGGGGAGTAGAGATTGGGACAGCAATGCATATCCTTCTCTTGGCTTTGGCTTTAGCGGATCGGGTGAATGATTTATCCAAGGATCTTTCTTCCAAGGTGGAAGATCTAAATGAGGCTAAACAGGCAATAGAACAGTCCGAACTTAGATTTAGAAATTTGTTCGAAGGAGCAGAGGAACTTCTTCTTACATTGGACCAAGAGGGGAATATCAAGGATGCAAACCGTACTCTTTCCAGACTAACAGGTTATAAACCTGCAGAAGTGGAAGGTAAAAATTTCTTAGATCTGATTTATACTCTGGATACTCAGGAAGGTTCTATCGTACTACTTCTTGCTAAAGAAAAACTGGAAGAACATTTGAGGGCCAGGAAGACCGTAGAATTTCATTCGGAATTCAAACAGAAATATGTAATGGAGCCTAAACCTGTAAAGATCCGTTTACAATCTTTCGAGAGTGAGGCGGGAAGGAAGGTGCTTGGAAAAGTTTCAGAAATTTCCGAGGATATTCTATCCCGCTTTTTGATCTCGGAAAGTATGCATTTCACTGTGAACAATTATCTTAGAAATGCGGATATCTTAAGTAGGCAACTTACTTCGAATCTAAGCCAATTCACAGGATCGGAAGTAATCACTGCGATTCGTACTTGTCTAAGGGAAGTTTTAATCAATGCGATCGAACATGGAAATTTAGGGATCAGTTTTGATGAAAAAACGGATGCGATGAGATCCGGAAATTATATGGAGTTCATCCAGAAAAGACAAAGAGAGGCTTTTTACGGAGCAAGGAACGTAAAAGTGGCATACTCCTTAAATTCTAAAAGAATCGGTTTTGAGATAGAAGATGAAGGAGATGGTTTCGATTTTAAGAAGATCTTAAATTTGGACGGAGAAAAATTAAATGAGGAAAGTTACACTCACGGACGTGGGATCATGATGACCCGAAAAGTTTTCGACGTCGTAAAATTTAATGAAAAAGGAAATAAGGTTCTTCTCATTAAATATTTGCAAAAACCTCTTAAATACAAAAGAGAACCCAGTTCTTTAGATTTTGATTAATATTTCCAGACGCCGAAAAGTTTCATCTAATTTTACGGTTGATCGGTTCTAGGATCCGGTTAAATCATTGCTTCGATTCAATCATTCGGTTAGAGGTTGGCTTTCTAATGAAACATTTCTATTTTATTATTTTTCTATTGGTTCCTATGCAGATATTTTCTTGGGATCTGGAGAAGGAGAAAAACGGGATCACAGTCCATACCAGAGTTGTAGAAGGTTCCGATTTTAAAGAATTCCGCGGAAAAACAAAACTCAAAGCGGATCTAAACACTATCATCGCTCTTCTGGAAGACAATCCGAATTACGTGACTTGGTTCAAAGATTGTAAACATGCAGAAGCTGTGAAAGTTTTGAATACAAGGGAAAAGTATATTTATATCCAGAACGGAGCTCCTTGGCCGGTGAATGATCGGGACTTTGTGATCCATACCATTTTTAGTCAGGACAAAAATACGGGTGCAGTCACTTATACGATTAAACCGGTTGCAAATATCGTAGCAGAAAAGAAAGGAATCGTCAGAGGAACTCTTAAAGGATTTTGGAAATTTGCGCCGGTAGGAGATGAGATAGAGGTTACCTATCAGATTCTTAGTGATCCGGGAGGAAGTGTCCCAACATCTATCGCAAATTTTGTGGTTGTTGATATTCCCTATGAAACATTAAAAAAAATGAAAGAAAAGGTGACTGAGTCAAAATATATCAATTCTCCCAAGCACCCTGACTTGATCCTTCCACCGGTTCCTAAATAAGAATTAGAATTTTATAATTTATAATTCACACCGAAAAACAGTCCGCCATATGCAGACTGCATATCTAATTTTCTGGAATATTGGTTGGAAAGTAATATATTGTCTTGGTTAGCTGATTCGGTTAAAGGAGAGACCCTTCCATCTTGTCTTACGTAAAAAGATGCAGTATCACCGTTAAAGGAACCGTCAAAAGAAGTGATATTAATCCAGGACAAATAAGTTCCGAAACTTAAACTCACTCTTTCATTAATCGGATGAATGAGGGAACCTTCTAATCTGAATTCCAATCCACTTCCTTTCAGATTTCCTTCCTGCTGGTAGTATGATTTTCCGTCCGTGGCATAACCTTTTGTTACCCATAAGGCTCTCGCGATTCCAAGTCCAAGTCCTGTTTCCCATCGGAAGTATCTATTCAGTCTTCCTTCTTGCCAGACCATTCCTAAAACATAAAAACTTTCCATTTCGAAGTTTAAACGTGTATAAAAAGGTTCGGAAGTTAGATTTGTAAGATGAAATGGATCGTAGTATCTGTATCCACCTATGATTCCGATTTTAAAACCTTCGCTCAGCCTGGTTCTAGCTAAAACTTCTCCTTGGATACTGCCCCTTGTATTTTCCAGTTGAGTTTGGCTGGCCACAAGAGGGTTCAAATTGGAGCTAAAACCGTTTAAATTCTGATCAAATCTGTTCGGTCCTCTCATTCCAAAGCCGAATCTTCCTCCGAATTCCCAAGTATCTTGAGTTTCAGAAGCCCTGTTTTCGGGCATTTCCTTTAGTTTAGGTGTAGTTGAGGCATTTTCTTCCGCTCCCAAGGAAATCATTCCGAACAGAATTCCGGTAAGGATGATAGAATAGAAACTTCCTCTTCTCGTTTCGAGCCCTGACCGCTGTTTAAAAAGGAGTGGTTTTGGGACTGGATGCGTAAAAACTGTGTAGGAGCCCGGCATACGAGTAGAAAATTCTGGGCCAATAATTCTAAAAGCCTTTATTTTTAAGGAAAAGATGGATTGGAATGCTAACAACTAAACTATTTCCGTTCTTGGATTTGGATCTTTTAAAACCATATTTTTATTTTTTACTCTTCATCGGGTTATACCTAACATTCCGCTTAAAGTTTCCACAAATCCGTTTTTTATTTTTAGCGATTAAAATTTTTTCCGGGAACATGGACTACAAAGGTTCGCGAGGACGTTTGGTACATTCTCAGGCATTCTATGCGGGAACAGGTTCCTCTTTACTTCCTGGTGCAATTCTTGGTTCCGCATTAGCATTGGTATTAGCAGGTCCGGGAGTTCTGATTTGGATCTGGCTTTCTAGTTTTCTGATCATGCCTCTTCGTTTTGTGTCTTCTACCTTAGCGATCCGATTCAGGATCAAATTGGAAAGTGGAAGATATCTTTCAGGTCCGATGTATTTTATCGAAAAAGCACTGAGAGCTAGATGGCTTGCGATCGCTTTTTCTTTGGCCTGCTTGTTAACGGTACTTTCTATGGGAAGTGCGATGCCTATTTTAGGAGCTTCCTTTTTAGCAAAGAACGGACTTGATATCCAAGGGATGACTGTTCCGTTTTTAGTTTCGATTATAGTCGTGTTCGTTGTATTAGGCGGGATCAGAAGGATCGGTAAAGTTTCTTCTTATCTGGCTCCAATCGGTCTTATTCTATTTTTCTTAAGTTATACTCTATTGTTTAGAGATCATTTGGGGAATTTTTACTTTTTCTTAGAGTCGGTCTTTAAGGATGCAATGCAACCATTCTCCTTATTACTCGGAGGCGGATTTTCTCTCGCAAGGATTTTCAGTACGGGAACTGGAATGTTCTTCTTATCCACGGAAACCGGGATCGGGAAAAGTGCAGGGGTTGCAGGAGTGGTTCGTACTGATTCTGCCGCAAAACAAGGGATCGTAAGTATGCTTGCCACATTCTTCGAAGGTTTTGTGGTCGCAACTTTGGTGATCTACGCGTTATTTTCCTTTGGGGTAAAAGATCTTGAATCGGTTAAAAATTTCTTATTCGTATTAGTCAACGGTCCTACGGATTCCGCTAGACTGGCTTTATTTGTATCCTTCTTATTATTCTCCATAATTGCGATCTCAGGATGGTTTTATACAGGAGAACAAAATGCGAGATATATCTTCGGAGAAAAATTCGCAAACGTATATAGAATCTTATTCGTAGCTTCTTTACTCGGTTCTGCATATGCGTATGTTCAATTTGGAGAAGAATTCCTATTACAAGTATTCGGTATCGGTTATGGGCTCGCTCTTATCACAGCGGTTCCGGTACTGATCAGTTTGGTACTTTTAGCAAAGGTGGCGCAAGCGGAACTTCGAAAATTCCTGGAAGGAGGAGCACATTACGAGATCTTTAAGGACTTCTACCTTCTTCTACTTTCTATCCTGCCTAAAAACCTGGTTTCTTTGTTATTCGGGATTTTGGCTTCTTTAAGATTACCAAGATTTATTATGATCCCGATCTTAAAGGCGTTTGCAAAGGCTTATAAGATCAATTTGAACGAGGCTGAATTAGAGATCCAAGAGTATAATTCCTTAAACCAGTTTTTCACCAGAGCATTAAAGGCAGGAGCTAGAATTACGGACTCTGCAGAGAATGCATTGGTTTCTCCTGTGGATGCAAGGATTACGGGTTTCGGCGATATAAATGACCAAGTGATCCTACAAGCAAAAGGTGTGGATTATAACTTAAAAGAATTGATAGGAGGAGATAAGTATCTCTCCAAATTCCAGAATGGAAAATATATCACATTCTATCTTTCACCTCAGGATTACCATAGGATCCATTCTCCTGCCTACGGAAGAATATTAGGATATTATTATGAACCTGGAAAACTTTTCCCTGTAAACGAATTGGCGGTTTTCGGGATTAGGGGACTTTTTCCTAAAAACGAAAGATTGATCACATTCTTACAAACCGAATTCGGATTAGTAGCAGTGATCAAAGTGGGAGCTTCCAACGTGGGTCGTATTCGAGTGACTTACGATAAAAAGATCATTACGAACACTTTGATCAGGACCACCAAGGAAGAAGATTACAAAGACGTTTCTATCATGATCGAAAAAGGAGCGGAACTCGGAAGATTCGAAATGGGATCCACAGTGATCCTGATTTTGGAAAGAGATACTTTCGATTTTGTGGACCTTCCTCTGAACGAAAAGGTGACTTACGGAACCACGATCGGAACTTTTAGAAAACAGGTCTTAAAACTTCCTAGATAATATGAGTCTTAGTTTAAAAGCGACTACACCTGAAACTATCGAATTCGATGAGAATATTCTAAAAATAGAATGGAAGGACGGAGTAGTCTCCGAATTCCCTCTTTTGGAACTCAGAAAAAGATGCCCCTGCGTGGTATGCAAGGGTGGTCATGGTGGAAAAATAGGAGCGACTACTGGGGGGATCAAAGAGGCCAAATTATTGTCTTTTTCCAAAGTGGGAAGATATGCGATCAATTTGGTCTGGGGAGATTATCATAATACCGGAATTTACAGCTTCGATTCTCTCCGACTGTATTGGCAGGGGGAACCTGGGGATCTAGGAATTCCATGAATCGGGTCCTTTTTGTCTTTCTGATATTTTCCGTATTCACATCTATCTCTCCAGAAAAGAAGAGGGAGCCGAATTCTCCTCTGAATCTGACAATTCCTTTTGACTGGTTTCCTATGGAGCCTTTTGCAGGTGGGATTTTTGCGGCAAAAGATTATAACGAATCGGCAAGTGTTTTGATCACTCGAAAAGAATTAACGGAAGCAGTGGATCATGGTGCTTTCAATCGGGCATTCCAAATGGGGATTATAGAATCCATAAAAAAAGGGAATGGCAGAATTCTTGAATTTGGAGAATTGGAAGTAGCAAGTCGTCCTGCCTTTAGAGTTTATTACAAGGACAAGGGGAGTAATCTCCACATTCTGCATATTACTGTATTTAAAGAAAACATAATGTATGGGATCATGTTTTTTTGTTTAGGAGAAGATCCTGGGCAAAGATTCGATGTCCAGAAAATGGTCAAAAAAGCCTATTTTCGGATAGATACCTAAGTTTAGATCCCTCTCCTCGATTTCAAATCAAACGTTATGCAGAAACATTTTGTAGGCAGGATTATCCGTTTCTTCTTCATAAGGATATCCTAAACTTTTCAGTCTTTCTCTAAAGTTATCTCTATCGGAAGAAGGTACCTGAAATCCAACCAGGACTCGCCCGTAATCCGCTCCATGATTCCTGTAATGGAATAATGTAATATTCCAATTGGTTCCTAACGATTCTAAAAATTTCAGTAATGCACCTGGTCGTTCCGGAAATTCGCATCGTAAGATGATTTCATCCTTGAGTTCGGAAACTCTTCCGCCCACCATATAACGAATATGGATCTTAGCGGTTTCGTTCGCACTGATATCTAAAACCTCATAACCTAATGATTCCAATTCCGAAATAACTTTTTCTTTTTCGGAATGAGAACCTTTCAGTTTTAAACCTACGAATACATGTGCACGTTGATCCGTAGCGTATCTATAATTGAATTCAGTGATAATCTTATTTCCTAAGGTCTGGACGAATTTTAGATAACTTCCTGTTTTTTCCGGAATAGTGACTCCGAGTAAAATTTCTCTTGCCTCGCCGATCTCTGCTCTTTCTGCAACATGCCTGAGCCTATCAAAATTCATATTCGCTCCGCTATTTATAGCGATCAGCGCACCTTTCCTGTTCGGATTTTGGCTCGCATAAGATTTTAATCCTGCGAGAGATAGGGCTCCAGCCGGTTCTGCGATTACTCTCATATCTTCGAATATATCTTTTACGGCTGCACAGATTTCATCCGTGTTTGCTACTAATATATCATCCAAGAGTTCTTTACAAACTTTGAATGTTTCTTCCCCGGCTTGTCTGACTGCAACTCCATCCGCAAATAGTCCGACTCTGTCTAAGATCACTCTTTTTCCTGCAGCCATTGCTTCTTTCATAGAAGCCGCATCCATAGGTTCTACTCCGATTAGTTTGATCTCGGGTCTTAAAAATTTAATATAAGAAGCAACGCCTGCCGCTAAACCTCCGCCTCCTATAGGAATAAAAACCGCTTCGATCGGATCGGGATACTGCTGCAAAATTTCTAAACCTACTGTGCCTTGTCCGGCGATCACATCAGGATCATCGTAAGGATGAATGAATTTTAGGCCCTTCTCCTTTTCTAATTTTCTAGCATAGGAGTAAGCTTCATCGAAAGTATCTCCATGAAGAATAATTTCTGCTCCGAAATATTGTACTGCTTCTATTTTGATGGATGGGGTAGTGACAGGCATGACTATGATTGCCTTGATCCCTAATTTTTGAGCAGAGAGCGCAACTCCTTGTGCATGATTTCCTGCGGAAGCGCAAATCACACCGGATCTTTTTTCCTCAGGCGAAAGTCTGGAAATTAGATTGTATGCTCCTCTGATCTTAAAGGAGAATATTGGTTGTAGATCTTCTCTTTTTAAAAGAACCGAAGAACTTAATCTTTGGCTCATTCGGATCATAGGGTCCAAGGGAGTATGGACCGCGACGTCGTATACTCTCGCGTCTAAAATTTTACGGATATAATCTATCACTAAAAAATCCCCAAGAGCAAAAACCGCTCTTAGGGATAGAATTTAACCTACTCGGATTTACTTCCAAAGATTTTTTGATCCAAGGAGAATCTTCCGGCACCTACCGTCAAAAATACCAAGGAGATCGTAAAAAATACTCCTGCCAATTCGTAGGATCTCCCACCTGTTAGGTTGATAAAAGAATCCCCTAAAATTATAGAATGGAAATACGCCGCCACGATCATTGTACATACGATTCCGAAAGATGCCAGCCTCGTTAGAAGACCAATCACCCAGGCAATTCCTCCGCCGAATTCGGAAAGAGCCGCTAAAAATTGGAAAATAGAAGGCACGGAAGAATCGGGGCCCATCCAATGAAAAGGATCCTGGATCTTTCCCCAGCCGTGGAGTATAAACGCGTAACCGCAGATCATTCTGGCCACTAAAATAGCGATATCCGCTTTGAGATTCAAAGTTTCGTTTTTAAAAAAGTCCAAATTCATCCAATAGTTTCCTTTAAATTTTAATAATATTCCAATATCAAGATCCTTGGATTTTGCGGAGAAGTTCCGCTAATCTTTCAAAAGCCTCTTCCCAAAAGCTGCTTATCTCTTGTTTTTCTTCAGGAATTGAAAAGAGAGCCGTAAAGAAGATCTTTTTCTTATAAAAAATGTCATTTTGAGATTTTTTAGTCCGGATGTTTTCCTTATCGGGAGATTTATGAAAATAGTGGGAGTAGCCTCCCACTTTTGAGTCCATTTTAAGCTCCGGCTCTTTTCCTTTTTTGGAAAGGAAAGATGATGATCCAAAAACTTAGTATTTGCAACGGATTTACTTTCATATTCTGTTTCCTTAATATTTTTTTGTTATTTTGTTTCCCATCCAGGGTAATTAAACCTTTGCCAGAAGTTCTTCTAAACGATCAAAATTCTGTTCATTCCCATCCACGGCATAAACTTTGATCTGCTCACATTCTTCAGCAGTTTCGAATAACATTCTGAAAACCAATTTTGTCTTTTCTCCGATTGATTCGAATGTAGTAGTCACTTTGAAAATCGGGCCCGAAAGATGATCGAATACTATCTTTTCGGGTTTTACAATTTCCTGAAATACACTTCGATTCGGATAGTCTGTTCCATCTGGCCCGTGCATGATAAATTTCCATTCTCCGCCAGGTCTTTGATCGAAAACCTCGAAAGTATTCTTAAAACCTTTTGGTCCCCACCAATTCTTTAATTGGTCCGGGTCTGTCCAGGCTTGAAAAACCTTCTCTCTTGGAAAATTTACAACTCTTGTGCTTACGATTTCTTTAGGGTTGTCTTGGCTCATATATTTCTCCTTAAGATCGATTACGCAAAAATCGCTGTAAGTTTTTCCAGAGTTTGAGTCCAACCTTCTTCCATACCTTCCACAGCAGGGATAAGTTCCGGATCCACCTTGATAGGAAGTGCACGCACTTGTATCTCGGTTTGTGAACCCTTGTCTGCGAATAGAATAGTAATTAGGATCTCTGCCGCCGGTTTTTTGCCGTCCATTTCGAAGGCGATATAAGAGGAGAATACGATTTTTTCCAAAGGAACGATCTCTTTATAGGTTCCATTCATCGGATTGATCCCGCCTTCCGGATCCTTCATATGAATGAGTATCTCACCACCTGGACGAAGATCTAATTGGCAAAGAGGGGCAGTAAACCCATGTGGTCCCCACCATTGTGATACCATATTCGGATCCGTCCAAGCCTTCCAGACTAGATCTCTTGGAGCATTGAGAGTCCTCGTGAGTATCATTTCCTTAAATTCAGATTGTTTGGTATCGCTCATAAGATTCTTCTCCACTTTTTAAAAAATTATTATATTCGAAACTACTTATGAATAAGTCCGAAGCCCTTATTTCTTTTCCAAAAATTCTTGTAGACGTCCCAGAGTCTGGCTAAGTCCATCGACCGCGTATTTGCCGATGTTTTTAGCCTCTTCTTCGCTCGAGAAAATGGTCCTCATGGTAAGTTTGGTTTTAGAACCTTCTTCTTCAAAAAGAACGATCACGTGGAATTGTTTTGGATTAACATCATCTCCATGGTCGTAGACCAGTTTTTCAGGTTTAACCACTTCTATGAATTGGATATGGTTCGGATAATCCGTCCCGTCCGGACCATGCATCATGAATCTCCAAATCCCTCCCGGTTTTACACTCATCTCATGGATGGTATTTGTAAAACCGTTTGGTCCCCACCAAATAGCTACTTGTTTCGGATCAGTCCAAACTTCCCAAACTAATTCTCTTGGGGCATCAAGGATCTTAACGCCTATGATTTCTTTTCCAACGACTGAAATTTCTGCCTTCATTCTTTTTTCCTTATTTATGTTCTTCTAATTTTATCTAGGTGCCTTATCCAACTCCACGGGTTCTGCAATGCTTTCCGGTTCTTTTTTGTTTCTTAAAATGGAAAAGATCGCAAATGCCAAGGCGATGGAGATACCCACGCCCAATAGAGAAATAAAATGTAACGAATCGGTGAAAGCGCCTTGGGCAGTGTTAAGTAAAATTTGTCTACTTGGTTCAGGGAGTTCTTTCGCAACAGCTACCGCAGAAGCTAATGTATTATGAGAACTTTCGAATTGTTCCGGAGTCAACCCGGGAAGATCGATTGAGTTTATCCTGGATTTAAAAATCGCAACTCCTATACTTCCAAGGACCGCAATTCCCAAAACCCCGCCGAATTCTGCGGCCGTTTCCGATATGGAGGCGGCAGCTCCTGCTCTTTCCGGAGGCGCGGAACTAACGATGATATCCGTTCCTAAGATCACAACGGTACAAATTCCGAAAGACATGATCAGAGATCCTGCAATAATCATCCAAATCCCGTTTTCGGTATTGATCAGAGAGTATAAATACATTCCGATTGCGAGTAATACTAGGCCGCCTAACATCACATATAACGGGCGCATAATACGAACGATCATATGGATCGTAAGAGAACCGATTATGTTGCCCAATGCTCCAGGAAGAGTCCAGAGACCTGCTTCCAAAGGAGAAAGTCCTAAAACCAATTGTAAATATTGGGAAATGAACAAGAAGGCTCCCAAACCTACAAAAATTGTCATCGTATTTCCTATGACCGCCGCTGTGAATACCGGAAGTTTAAATAATTGAAGATCTATCATTGGATCAGTCAGAGTGGTTTGCCTTCTGATAAAGACGACTCCGACTGTTAATCCTATGAGTATGGTAAGAATTGGAATCATCCCCCAACCATTCTCCGCAATTTGTTTTAGGCCGTAGATAATGGAAAGTACGGATACTAAGGAGAGGATTGCACTTGGAATATCCATCTTACCGGAATTTGGATCCTTAAATTCAGGAAGAAGTTTAGGACCAACGATAAGAAGAAGGATCATGATCGGAACACTCATCAAGAAAACCGACCCCCACCAGAAATATTCCAGTAAAACCCCGCCCACAAGCGGACCGATTGCCCCGCCAAGAGAAAAACTCATTCCCCAGATACCGATAGCAAAAGTCCTTTCTTTCGGATCTAAAAACATATTACGAATTAATGATAGAGTAGAAGGGGCTAAAGTTGCCGCAGTGATTCCAAGGATCGCACGGGTCAGGATCAAAATTTCGGAACTAGGGGAGAAAGCCGCAAGAACGGAAGCTACTCCGAATGCTGCTGCTCCATAAAGAAGAAGTTTACGACGACCGATTCTATCTCCTAAGTTTCCCATAATCACAAGAAAGCCGGCGACCAAGAAGCCGTAGATATCCATGATCCATAATTGTTGAGAAGGCGTAGGGTTCAAATCTGCAGACAATTGAGGAGCCGCAAGATATAGAACCGTTAAATCCATCGCATATAGCAGGCAGGGCAATGCAATTACTGCCAGGCCGATCCACTCTTTCCTAGTGGCCTTTGGGATGTTTTCAGTTTTTGTTTCAGACATTCTGAATGTTACCTTTTTATATAATTCTAATATAGTACCGGGACAAATTCCCGAAATAACCGATCTATTTTTCCGACTCTTTGTTTTTGGCTTGGAGTTGTTGTAGATATGCATCTAAACGATCCAAACTTTCTTCCCAGAAATGACGGTAATGATCTAACCAACCGGAAGCTTCTTTTAGACCGTCCGGCCGAATCTTACAAGGTCTCCATTGCGCCTCTCTTCCCCTTTCAATCAGCCCGGCTTTTTCCAATACCTTTAGATGTTTGGAAATTCCGGGCAGACTCATATTAAAAGGTTCTGCTAATTCCTTCACAGTTGCTTCTCCGGAGACCAAATAGAGAAGGATCTCCCTCCTGGTGGGGTCCGCAAGAGCAGCGAAAGTATTACTTAATCGATCGGATTCTGTGTCGTATTTAACCATTTAGTTAATTTACCATTTGGTAAAATACAAGACTTCCGATCGCCAGTCAAGCCCAATCTACGTAAAAATTTCGAAAAAGTTATCCTCGGAAACTGATCTGGGTTGGGCGGAGAGGGCACGGGAAATGAATTTTCCGCGCGGATCCATTGAAAGTTTAGAAACGGAATGGCGTGAAATATACACGTTATTTTGCTAAGGTATTACGTAGGCGACCGGAGATTCGGTTAGAATGGGTGATGAAAACGATTTCCGATCCGGATTATACAGTCATTCAAATTGACAAAAGATTTCGCTATTGGAAATGGATTGACGAAGCCGAAAAATATCTTCGTGTTATTACCTTAGAGGACCGAGAAACCGTTCATAATGCCTTTTTTGACAGGAGGTTTAAAAAATGAAAATTACCCATTACCCATTACCCTGAAACTGATTCTATCTATATAGATTTAGCTAATCGTCCTTCTGCTGAAACGAGGGAAGTTAATACGGATCTAAATATAGATTTAGATGCAGAAGGGAAGCTTGTAGGGATCGATATCCATGGAAATGCATCTCAATACGTAGACCTTTCTTCTTTTCAGATCGAAACATTAGAAACCTAAGGACGTTCTTCCGAAATTATACTTGTTTTTGCCTCTAAATGGGTTTTGATCTACTAATTCCCGGCCCATTTCCTACCGATTTTCTGAGCAAGAAAAAAAAGGGTCGACAAATTTCTTTTTATTATGTCTCCTAATCCAAAACTAAGAGAGAGTGCCGCAAGATGGGTGAAGGATCCCTTTCCCAGGAAGAAATAGACGCCCTTTTAGCGGGTGCAAATGATTCATTCGATCCAGGCAGCAGCATGGCTGCCGGAGGCGGATCCAAAGAAGCTGCCGGTCTTTCTCCGGTAGATAGGGACCTCCTGTCCGATTTTCTCTCCCATTGTTTTATGACTGCGGGAAATACCCTAGCAGCTATTCTTTCCAAAACTTCTAACTTCATGAATCCCACTTCTGAGGCGAAATCCCGGAAGGACGTGGAAGCGGAACTTAAGTCCAACACGTTTTTATTATATTCTACCTATTCGGGAAATCTGAACGGTAGAGTAGTGCTTGCGATGGGCGCGGACAATGCTGCTCGTATCGCGAATATGATGATGGGTGGCTTCGATTCAGGTGGTCTGGACGAAGGACAACTCCAAACTTTAAGAGATAGTTTGACTCCTATTATGGGAGCTTTGCAATCCCAGATCGCTGCCAAAACCGGTGGTGGAGTAAATGGTTCTCCTGCAGAGACAAGACATGTAACTTCGCCGGCTGCATTGGTGCTTCCAGAAGGTGATCCACTCGTGCGGACCTTCTTCAATTTAGCGATAGAAGGACTTCCTTCTTTCAGAGTTCAGTTCATTCTTTCTTTATCTATGGCGAATGATATTCTCTCTCTTTCTAAAAGGTCCGGAGGAGGAGGGGGAGGCGATTATGGTGGCGGTGGCTACCAAGGTGGAATGGGCGGCGGCGGAATTTCCCAAGTAGGAATGAAGGGAGTTTCTTTTCCGAACCTTGCTACTGCAAGCGGTGCCCAAGGCACTCCGAACCTGAACCTTCTTATGGACGTGCAGATGTCCGTGACTGTGGAACTCGGAAGAACTAAGATGTATATTAAAGATATCTTAGGTTTGGGAGAAGGTTCCATCATCGAGTTGGACAAGTTGGCAGGTGAACCTGTGGATCTTTTAGTAAACGGTAAGTTGATTGCAAAGGGAGAGGTCGTGGTCATCGACGAAAACTTCGGTGTGCGTGTAACGGATATCGTAAGTCCAGCCGATAGGATCAAGCCGGAGTCGGGAGGCGGATGAGCCGAATTTTTCAAACGATCCATTCGTTTTTTTCAGGATTCGGCTCCCTCGCTTTGGCGTTCGGAGTCTTTTGTATTTTATCGGGTATCACCGGGGGTTTGTATTCTCAAGGTTCCGAAAGAGAACAAATGGACGAAGTTCTCAAACGAGAATTGGGTACTGCTGATAAAAAAGCTCCTGAATCTTCGGCAACTTCTGCTCCTAAACAAGAGGAGAAGAAGGAAGCGGCTACTGAGTCTGCGCCGAACCCTGTGGAAGAAAGATACAAGCCTGTTTCGGATGGGCCAAGTCTTGCCGGGATTCTTTTTCGGATCGTTCTAGTACTCGGAATTCTTTGTGGAGCCGCTTATTGGGTTTTAAGGACTCTTGCAAAATCCAGAGAAGGTTCTCTTCCTGTTCGAGGAGAAATGAACCTTCTCGGAAGTCTGAACCTGGGCACGAACAAACAATTGCAGATCGTAGAAGTAACGGGGCAAATTTTCGTACTAGGTGTGGCGGATAACGGTATTAATCTTATTTCCGAAATTACGGACACGGAGACTAAGTCAAGGCTTCAGAGAATGAGAGACGAATTTAAACCTCCTGAAGGTGGATTTTTGGTCACTGCTTTGGAACAATTAAAGGATTTGAATATTCGTCTGACTGGAAAATCGGAAGATGAAGAACAGACTCTTCGCCAAACTCCGGGTGAAAGAAAAGAGAAACAGAGAAAACTCAAAGAGAAGTTAGACGAAATTAAGAAGGAAAGGAATAATCTGGAGAACGGATTATTCGATTTGAACTAGGGGGAAAAGTGGGAGAGGGGTTTGCTATAAAGGCAGGGAAAAAGTTTTCCGAAAGTATGAGACATAAATCGGTTATGTGGAAGATACTTTCTGGAGTGCTTCTTTTTGCCGTTTTGATCTTGGCGATTCCCGAGGAAACTTTTGCTCAGGCAAACGCACCTAGGATTCCTATTCCAAATCTGAATATCAATGTGAATGAGGCTAAAGGCCCGAGAGAAACAAGTCTTTCTCTCATGATCCTGTTTTTAGTGACCATTCTTTCTTTGGCTCCTGCCATCGTGATGTCTTTGACTT
This sequence comes from Leptospira neocaledonica, assembly GCF_002812205.1. Taxonomy (NCBI): domain Bacteria; kingdom Pseudomonadati; phylum Spirochaetota; class Leptospiria; order Leptospirales; family Leptospiraceae; genus Leptospira; species Leptospira neocaledonica. The sequence goes on along the minus strand of NZ_NPEA01000008.1, from coordinate 231,286 downwards.
CTTTCACTAAGATAGTTATCGTTTTGGATTTTGTAAGAAGAGCACTTTCTATCCAGAACCTTCCGCCTAACCAGGTGATGGTGGGGCTCGCATTATTTATGACCTTTTTCATCATGGCGCCTACCTTGAATATCGTGTACGAGAAAGGTCTGAATCCGTACATGGAAGGTAAGATAGACACAAACGAATTTTTCGATAAGTCTATGGTCCCACTTAGAGAATTTATGATGAGACAAATCGGGACAAGCGGTGCCAAGGATGTGGCTTTGTTCTTAAAGATCGGAAAAGTGGAGAATGTGGAATCCTTCGACGATGTTCCGAATTACGTTCTCATTCCCGCGTTTATGCTTTCTGAGATCAAGAAGGCCTTTTGGATCGGGATTATCATATTTATTCCGTTTATCGTAGTGGACCTTGTAGTAGCTTCCGCACTTCTTTCTATGGGTTTGAATATGCTTCCTCCTGTGATGGTGAGTTTGCCGTTTAAATTGATCTTATTCGTTCTTGTGGATGGTTGGAATTTAATCGTCTACGAGCTCGTAAGGAGTTATAAATGACGGAAGTAGATGCAATTACTCTGATACGAGACGCATTGTTTGTGACTCTCAAACTTTCTTCTCCCATTTTGCTGACTGCGATGGTGGTTGGACTTATTATCGGTATTTTACAAACCACAACTTCAATACAGGAGCCAACAATCGCTTTTGTTCCTAAGTTATTATCCATTTTTGCAGTGATCGTGATCTTTGCAGGTTGGATGCTCCAAACTATGACAGATTATACCAGGGATCTTTTCCTAATGATAGAGAAGTTTTAGATTAGAAAAATGGAATACTTTATCGGAAATTTCCAAGTGTTTCTTCTGATCCTGGCAAGGATCGTGGGGCTTCTATCGGTGGCTCCTGTGTTCTCCTTTGCCTCGATTAGTTTTCCTCAAAGGATGACTCTTGGTTTTTTGATCTCCGTGATTCTATTTCCTGTAAGTGCCTCATTTGTTCCTCCGATTCCAGGCAATATGACTGATTACGGTCTAGTTGTGATGGCTGAGGTTCTGATCGGAGTCCTCATGGGATTTTTGGTAAGTTTGGTATTTTCCTCATTCCAGATGGCGGGAGAATTTTTTAACGTTCAGCTTGGTTTCGGGTATGCGGAGATCTTAGATCCGATTTCCCAAACAAGTCTTCCTGTGATCAGTACTTTAAAGAATATGTTAGGTATGCTTTTGTTTTTGTCTTTGGGAGCTTACCGTTTTCTTTTCGAAAGTTTGGTATATTCTTTTGAGAAGGTACAAGTTTTAAAACTTGTGCCAGAGATCCAAGACGGGCTTTACAAAGCGATGGAAGAAGCGATCGGTGCTATGTTCCTCGTCGCTTTCAAAATTTCCCTACCGATACTCGGAGTTCTATTCTTAGTCACAGTGTCAGAAGCCTTGATGGGTAAGGCAGCTCCTCAATTGAATATCTTACAGTTGAGTTTTCCGATCAAGATTGCGATCGGTCTTGTGGTAATGATTCTAATTGTTCCATTTTTGATCACTCAGATGGACAATGCATTCCAACTTTCTTTTGAGAAGATGAACCTAATGTTGAAAGGATGGCCAAACTAATGGGATCCTTTTGGAGGAAGATACGGGAATTTTTCTCTAAGACTGTCATGTTGGAGCTTCAACATAGACTTCATGTGCGTAAGTTGGAATTCCAACATACGATTGCGTACACTCAGCCAATTCCTGCGACCGTTCCTTTCCGCATCGACCTCCAATTATTCGCCGCAGAAGACGAAGGTCGTACACAACCCGCTAGCGAAAGAAGAAGAAGGGAAGAAAGAGAAAAAGGGAATGTTCCTAAAAGTCCCGAAGTTGCATCTTCCATCGTGCTACTTGCAGGGATCATACTCATGTATCTCATGGGAGAATATTTTTTCATGAGATCTTATTATCTTTTGAGAAAATATTTTTTCGGAATACGTTCTGCGAATGTGATTAGTTCTGAAACAGTAAGTGCACTTTTGAATAATGCGCTTGTGGATATTACTCAGCTACTCCTTCCTTTAATGGGAATTACTGTGGTGGCTGCGATTGTAGGTAATGTTGTCCAAACAGGATTTTTATTCGCGCCTAGAGCTCTTGCATTCAATTTCGGAAGGATACGCCCGAATTTCAAAAAGGTACTTCCGAACCGACAGACCTTATTCGGGTTGGCTAAATCTCTAGTTAAAGTAGCTGCTATTGCCTGGGTTTCCTACTTTGTAATTGAGAAGGACTTCTTTAAGATCTTAATGCTTGGGAATATGGGTCTTGAAGAATCCGTGGCATTGATCACTTATACAGCATTCAAAATTTTTATAGTAGTAGGGATATTATTACTCGCGATCAGCATCGGGGATTACTTCTTCCAAAGATACGAATATGAAGAAGCGCTCAAAATGACTCCTTCCGAATCCAAAAGAGAAATGAAGGAACAAGATGGGGATCCTTCTTTACAAGCAAGAAGAAGGCAGATGGCTAGAGACCAGATCAAAAAAAGCAAAATGCTGGCAGAAGTTCCCAAGGCAGACGTGGTCATTACGAACCCGACTCACTTTGCTGTAGCATTGGAATATAAGCCCAACAAACACAGAGCACCTGTTGTGATCGCAAAGGGCGTGGATGATTTCGCATTACGTATTATTCGGGTAGCAAAAGCGAATGATATCGTTACAGTCGAGGATCGACCTATGGCAAGAACACTCTATGATGAGGTGGAAATTGGCCAGGAAGTTCCTGCTAAATTCTATACTGCACTTAGTGTGATCTTTACAAAACTCGAATCTTTCCGGAAAGCGTTCCGAAACGCTTCTTAAACCTAGGAGAATATTATGGATAAGAAATGGTATACACAATCCGACTTCATCCTGGGTGCGGGAGCAGTTGCGGTCGTCGGAATGTTAGTCGTTCCTCTACCAGGATTTATTTTAGACATTCTGATTTTGTTCAGCTTGGCCTTAAGTTTGCTGATTGTTCTGACTTCTTTGTCTATCAAGGAACCGTCCGAGTTTTCCATTTTTCCAAGCTTATTACTCATCACAACGATCTATCGATTGGCACTGAACGTTTCTACTACGAGACAAATTTTATCTAAAGGTCCTGCGGTAAACAGTGCGATCATTGATGCGTTTGGTTCCTTCATCGTAGGAAGTGAATCCGGTTTAAGTAAGTATGTAGTCGGATTTATCATCTTCTTAATTTTAGTGATCGTTCAAGTACTCGTGATCACTAAAGGTGCGACCCGTATCTCCGAAGTGGCAGCAAGGTTCACATTGGATGCATTGCCTGGTAAACAGATGGCAATCGATATGGAACTTTCCACAGGAAATATAAATGAAGCGGAAGCAAGAAGCAGAAGAAAGAAGATAGAAGCCGAAGTGGACTTTTACGGTTCCATGGATGGAGCGAGTAAATTCGTTCAAGGGGACGTGAGAGCAGGACTTATTATTACTGCAATCAATTTGATCGGTGGTGTTATCATCGGTGCAAGTATTCGGGGAGAATCCTTTATATCTGCGATCGAAACCTACGGAAAGTTCACCATAGGTGACGGACTTGTTTCTCAGATCCCGGCACTTCTTACTACTGTTGCTACAGGTATAATCGTTACTCGCTCCGGATCGGAAAGTGATCTGGCAAAACAATTTAAGACCCAGCTATTCGCAAACTCCAAGGTTTTGTATGTGGTCGCGGCCTCCATGGGGCTTGGCGCATTTATTCCCGGTTTACCTTTTATTCCGATGGTACTTCTTTCTGGCGGACTTGCATATCTTGCATATTCTCTTGAAAGAACTGTACAAGAACAGCTCGAGGTTTTGGAGAAGAAGGAAAAAGAAGCGGTTGGAGATCGCAAACCTCGGGACTATTACGACGAACTTAGGATCGAGCCTATCGAGATCGAATTCGGATATCATCTGGTACCATTGGTGGATGCTTCTCAAGGTGGAACATTGATGGACCAAATTTCCAATTTAAGAGGAAAGTTTGCGCGTGAAAGTGGGATCGTCATTCCTCCGATTCGTATATTAGATAATTTAGAAATACCTCCGGATCAATTCACAATTAAGATCAATGGAGTGGAAGTCGGTTCCAGCACAATCCGTCCTGAAAAACTCATGGCAATGCCTTCCGCAGAAAGCCAGGATCTTTCTTCTATCGAAGGAGAATCTTTCCTAGAGCCTGCTTACGGAAGAACCGCAAAATGGATCTCCGCAGATTCCAAAGGAGACGCGGAGTCCAAAGGATTTATCGTGGTGGATTCTTCCACAGTTATCATCACATATCTAAGAGAATTACTTGCGACTCACGCTTCCAGTTTACTCGGAAGAGAAGAAGTCAAAAAACTTCTGGATCATTACAGATCTCAATATCCAACACTTATCCAAGAATTGGAAGCGGACAAGCCTGGAAATTTGGGAATGTTACAACAGGTTCTTCAAAATCTTCTCAGAGAGGGTCTGGGAATTCGCAACCTGGTCCCAATTTTGGAAACTGTCGCAAACAAGATGAGCAAATATCCGAATCCTTATGTTCTTACGGAATTCGTAAGACAGGCAATTTCCAATACGATCGTAAAAGATTATATGGTGGATGGAAAACTTCAGGTCATTGTGGTAGAAGGTCGAGTGCTCGACAGATTGAACAAGTCTCTCGCACAAGATCGTTTGGAAGGAAGGGATATTTTGGTACTTCCTCCGGATTTCCAAAGAAGACTTTTAGAATCCGTCGCAGATATGAATCGTAGGGTCCAAGAAGGAAGGGGGTTCCCGATCTATGTGGTGAATAGAGAAGTAAGAATGCCTTTCGCCTATTTCTTAGCGAAGGAATTCCCACCTAGGAATTTTGCGGTTCTTGCATTAGAAGAAGTACATTCTTCCGTTCCTACGGTAATCGCCGGTGAACTAAGAATAGCACAGGCCCAGGCGGCCGAACCCGCAGAAGTGGTTTAAAAAAACGTAATATTTTAATCGAAAAATAGGAGGATAGCATGGATTTCGCAAAGATTAGGGGCAAGGATCTACAGGATTGCCTAATGCAGATGAAGATGAAGTATGGCCCTGAAGCCCATGTCATCGAACATAGAATTTTGACCGAAGGAGGGGTGTTTGGAACTGGACTCATGGCTCGCAAGATCGTGGAGATCCAAGTTGGTATCCCTGAAAAGGCAAGTTCCAGAGAGAAGGTGGAGAAAAAACTCCAAGACCTAAAAGAACTATTAAAACAGAAATCCACTTTGGGTTCCGAAAAAAGAAGAAGCCTGGAAGAATTGCCTAGCTGGGAAGAAAGAACTTCTCGCCCTAGAGTTTCCTCCTTGCCAAAGGAACTGATAGAAGTCACTTCGGAAGCCATCGAATCGGAGGAAAATTTAGGACTTTCTTTCTCGAAAGAATTCGAACCAAAATTTTCCAGATCGGTCCGTAAAGAGCAAGATTCTAATATCCTTAAAATGAGGGATAAGCTTGTTCGAGAAGGAATGAGCGAGGCATATTCGGAAGAAATTATTTCCCAAGCAGAACAGAGACTTTCTCCTTTGGATCGCTCCCGTACAGTTGCAGTTCAGGAAAAAATTGTAGAAGTTCTTTCTGAAAGAGTGCAGGTGGAGCCGGATATTTTTAAAGGAACCAGAAGAGGACAGAGAAAAGTAGTCTTCTTTGTGGGACCTACCGGCAGCGGAAAGACAACAAGTATCGCAAAACTAGCCGCTAAGTACCATCTTCATATGGGGAAAACAGTGTCCTTGTACACGACTGATAACTACAGGATCGCGGCAATCGAGCAGCTAAAACGCTACGCGGATACCATGGAAATGCCTTTTTATGCAGTAAAAGATCTGAAACGTTTTCAGGAGACCCTAGCAAGAGACGGATCGGAACTGATCTTGATAGATACTGCGGGTTATAGCCATCGTAATGTGGACCAGCTTAGCAAAATGTACGGATACTTGTCCGCATTCGGAGAAAGGGACAACGTTGAAAATATCCTTGTATTATCCGCCACATCTTCGTATCATCACACCCACTCCGTAATGAAAGCCTACGAACCCCTTGGATTCCGTAGAATTTTATTAACTAAACTGGACGAAGCGGAATTTTTGGGTGGATTTCTGGAACTAGCCGATACACTTAATAAGGGTTTTACCCATTTAAGTGTTGGCCAAGAAGTTCCCTTCGATATGATCCCAGCGGAAAAACACCAACTCGCTGAATGCGCAGTAAATCCGGAAAAAATCATCGAGATCCGTGGAGAAGTATTCTCCGCCTAAGGTTTCGGTAGAAAACCTAAGTCCCAGAGAAAGAGGTTAGGATGGACCAAGCGACTCAGTTGCGGAAACTTACCGAGGGTAATACGAGTTTGAAACTCGTGTCTTCAACCAAACCTATGACTAAGATTATAGCGATCGCTTCCGGAAAGGGTGGGGTCGGTAAAAGTACTATCTCCGTAAACCTAGCCATTTCAATGGCTAAGGCGGGACAGAAGGTCCTTGTATTCGACGGAGATCTAGGACTTGCTAACGTGAATGTGATCTTAGGGATCATCCCTAAATACAATTTATATCACGTAGTCAAGGGACATAAAAGTTTAAAGGACATTATCATCCAAGCTCCGGAAGGAGTAGATATCATCGCGGGTGCTAGCGGGTATTCTCAACTTGCGAACCTGAACGATACCCAAAGAAATAATTTGATCAAAGGATTCGCTGATCTGGATTCCTATGATTATATGATCATAGATACCGGAGCGGGAATCAGCTCTAACGTAATCGGGCTTACACTTCCTGCGGACGATGTGATCGTAGTTACTACACCTGAGCCTACTGCAATCACAGATTCTTACGGATTGATCAAAGCAATTGTTTCCCAAAGTAGGGACAAAAATCTCAAGATGGTAGTGAACCGTGTACGTTCCGCTATCGAAGGGAAGAAGGTTGCCGATCGTGTGATCGATATTTCTGGCCAATTCTTAGAAGTACGAGTCGAAAATTTAGGATTTATCTTCCAAGACGACGAGGTCGAAAAAAGTATCCGGGAACAAAAGCCGTATATTATCCATTCGCCTAAGAGTAAAGCTGCAGCTTGTTTGAATCGGATCACATATTCTCTACTAAACCAAGAAATGGATGGTGGAGATGATTCCGGAATCACCGGCTTCTTCAAAAAATTCTTCAATTTCGTGGACGTTAGAGAAAAACAACAGAGCGAGGAAGAGTGAACCTACAGATCGGTTTTCTCGTACTTTTTTCCCTTTTAGGGCTCATCATAAGTCTGGTCTGCGGAATCATGGTCGGAAATTACTTCGGCCATATTGCATTCATTACCTTTTTGTCCACGGTCGGTATGGCCGTTTTCGGATTCGGAGTATATACCATTTTAGAAATGAAGGTCCCCGAGTTTTTGGACCTTCTGCGCAATTTCACCGGAGCTTATGTCGGCGGAGACGAAGACGGTCTGGAAGGCGGGGGGCGCCATTCCCATTCGGAACATGCGGATATGGACACTTCTACCGTTCATTTTGATTCTCCAAGTAGCGCGGACGAAATCCGGGCAGCTGCGAGCGGAATCCCGCGTAAAAAAGCGGATAAATTCGGAGATCATATCATTGTGGAAAATATTGCGATCAAAAATGAGCCTAAGTTGATGGCGGAAGCGATCCGGACCATGCTCGCGAAAGACGACGGCAACCAGGAAAAATAGTAAAAATCTTTCCGACAGGATTCCTGATTTGTCGGAATTCCGACTTTGAGAATTTCATCCTAAGAGTATCAAATTCCCGGAATGTAGGAACTCCAACATGCAGTTTGTCTGGAGATTTTAGCCTAAATCTGCCCAGAAACCCAATGAGACAAAAAACTGCTTGATTTCCCGTTTTTGAGACAAAAAATGCTATTGCAAATCGGTTTGGTCCACGACACTCTTAAGCAGAGGACCATTCTATTCCGTTGTTATGTCCAAACTTTTCGAAAAATACAATAATACGGATGAAACCGAGCTTTGGAAGTCCTATAGGGCAACTAAAGACCAGAATATTCGCAGTTATCTTGTAGAAAAATATTCTCCTCTAGTCAAACATGTGGCTGGTCGTATCGCGATCGGTATGCCTCAGAACGTTGAGTTCGATGATCTAGTTTCCTACGGTGTGTTTGGTCTTTTAGATGCGATCGAAAAATTCGATCCGGATAGACAGATCAAATTTAAAACCTATGCGATGACTCGTATCAGAGGTTCTATCTTCGATGAACTTCGATCCATCGACTGGATTCCTCGCTCCATTCGCCAAAAAGCGAAACAGTTGGAGCAAATTATCGGGATGCTCGAGAACAAAGAAGGCGCTCATGTAGAAGATGAGGCGATCGCAAAAGAAATGGGAATCTCCGTCGAGGAATTTAACTCACTTCTTACTAAGATCAGCGGCACGTCACTCGTCTCTTTAAATGATATTTGGTTCCTTGGTGATGAGAACGACGAGGTTTCTTTCATGGAGACATTAGAATCTCCGATGAATATGAACCCGGACACAATCATCGAAAAAGAAGAGATTAAAAACGTGATCGTGGAAGCGATCAAGACCCTTCCGGACAAAGAAAAAAAAGTAATCGTTCTTTATTATTACGAAGATCTAACCTTAAAAGAGATCGGAGAAGTATTGGAAGTAACCGAATCTAGGATTTCCCAACTTCATACGAGAGCTGTCGCAAGGCTTCGTAGTAAATTAGGAAAGGTGAAATCGGTTATTAGTAAAAAATAATATACTGAACGGGGGCAAAGGTTCTTGAGTCTTACATCCTTTCTAAAAGACCAAACCAAAGAACTAGACAAGCTCCAAAATGAGCAGGTAGAAGTTATAGCTCCTACATTGGAAAAATGTCTGCAGCTGGCAGCCGCTCATCTCAAAAGAAAATCACACGAACTCGATTATATAGTAATTAAACGCGGAAAGAGAAAATTTTTCGGCTCTGAGCCTTGGCATATCAGAGCATCTATTCTACCGGAAGATACATTCTTAGACGAACTCTCCGAGCTGGATAAAAAATTAACAGGCGGATCAGGCAAACTAGTCTCTAAAGATCTTAAGGAGTTCTTACAACCTAAAGACAGAGACGGAAGAGCAGTCGTTCAAATTTTCAGGAATGGAACTTACCTCACAATCTATCCACCTTCTGGAGAAGGAAAAGCGATCGAACTTTCAGAAGTTTCTCGCAGGCTTTCTGTCCGAGGAATCAACGAGGTAGATGATAACCAGATCCGTAAGATAGTCAAAGAAACCAAGGGAGAACCTATCTATATTTCCAATATGAAACCAAGGCAAGGAGCCGAGGGCAAAATGGTATTGGATATTGCTCCTGATAAGATGAAAGCAAAGATCACTTTCATCCCTCCAAAACCTGCGGGAAGAGATCTAGAAGTAAAAGACGTAGTCAATTATCTCAAGAATGCCGGAATCAAATACGGAGTAAAAGAGGAAGAGATCCAAAAAAGGTTGGAGGACGAATTCTATAACCAACCTTTCACAGCAGCAGAAGGAGATCCTCCTATAAACGGAAAGAACGCACAGGTCATCTATCATGTTCGCATCAGTAAGAAGGTAGTCTTCCGAGAAGACGAATCCGGAAAAGTGGACTACAAGGACATGGATCTGATCGAGAACGTAGTGGTGGGACAACTTCTGGCCGAAAAAATCCCTGCAGAAAGAGGGAAATACGGACGCACATTATTCAACGAACTTCTACCTGCAAAAGACGGACTAGATACGGAACTCAAACAAGGAAAAGGAACGATCCTTTCCGAAGACAGGACCAAACTTACCGCAGAGGTGAACGGACAAGTTGTCTATGCAAGCGGTAGGCTCTCCGTCGAAACGGTTTATAGAGTCAACGGAGATGTCGGTATCAAAACAGGTAATGTTACATTCTTAGGCTCGGTGATCATCACCGGAAACGTAGAGGACAATTATTCGGTTAAGGCAGCTGGAAATATTGAAATCTACGGTACAGTTCAAAAAGCAAATGTGGAAGCCGATGGAGATATTATCATTCGCCAAGGGGTGTCCGGAAGAGACGAGGCTCGTATAGAATCCACAGGTGGAAACGTAATCGCAAAGTTTATCCAGAATGCAACTGTCGTCACGGAAAAAGACGTGGTGGTCCAAGAGGGAATTCTACATTGTTTTGTGAGTGCCGGTGGAAAAGTAATCTCCAACGGTAAGAGGGGACAGATTGTAGGAGGTACGATCCGTGCTTCCGATACGATCGCAGCCAAGGTTATCGGATCTTCTGCCAACCCTGCTACCGAACTTATTGTAGGAACAGATCCTAAGGTATTAAAACAGATCTCTGAATACGAAGAAAAACTGGCCGAAAACCAGGACAAGTTCGAACAAATCTCTAAAAGTCTTAAGACACTTAAGGCCAGAAAGGAAAATGACCCTGCTTCTTTTACCCAGGACCATGAACAACAGCTGATCAAAACCAGTAAGGCTACAGAAAAACTGGAGGTCCGTGTAAGGGAATACGAAAACGAGATCCAGAACCTCAAGGCTTATATTGAAGAAAGAGCTGCAAACGGTAAGATCAGCGTTGAAAAGACCCTATTCGGAGGGGTCACCATTAAGATCAAAAGTGCGGACTTTAAGACCCGCAACGAAATCAAACATAAGACCTTCGTGGAAGAGAATGGGGTCATCCGACAATTGCCGTACCAAGATCCTGAACCGGATAAAAAAGACTGGAGAAAAAACAGATCTAGAGGAAAATAAAGGATATGAGGCTGAACGAACCTCTTTCCGGATACGGCGCCGCGAACGATCTGGTCCGAAGGACTATGGTGGAGAACCCACATACTCTTTCGAACGTGATCGCTCAGAACGAAAAATCGGTCCGAGAGTATTCCATAGATAAAAAGTATGCGGTGCAGATGTACACCGAAACTTTTTCATTATCTCCGGAATATAGAGAAAGACTTCGTAACTCATACACCCAAAGGATCGGAGAAATAGAAAAGGAAATCCGTTCTTTTAAAGGGCCAAAACCCGAGGGTGGAAAGGAGAGAATTTTCTCCTATGATAAGAGCGGTAGAAAAACCGAAATTCGGACGCCTACTCGTTCTACAGTGGACTATATAGCTTAATAAAAACTCGCACCGGCTTTCCGAGGGATGTTGTTGGAAATCCTCGAAAAGGAAGCTCGCGCGATGGAACTATTCACGGTCCTATTTTTAAATATTATCATAGCCGCAGGCTTGTACATAGGTATATCCGCGCAAGTGACGAAGAGGATCCGTTCTCATATGATCCGCCGTATCAACGAAGAGATCCGGACTCTAGTAGACGAGATCCAAACGGAAACGGAAAGCCAGATAGAACTTCTAAATTCCAAGATCCAAGCTTATAAAATTTTGGTACAACGTTCCGATTCCTTGGAGGATAAATACAAATCCATCCTCCAAAAATTGGAATCTCTCCCAGAAAGAATAATTTCGACCGACGGGACAAAATTAGAAAAACAGAATATTTCTTCCGAACCAATATTGGAATTCGAGAGCGTAGAGGAAGAGTTAGAAACTGAAGAACCTTCTATCCTTACTCATAGGGAAACAGTTCAAATTTCAGATGAGGAAAAATTTAAGAACGAATATCTGACTTTAATTCGGGAAAAACAAAAAGAATTAAAATCGAATCCGATTGAATCCTTGGAGTCTAGGAAACAAGAACTTGCGGCAAAAGCGGGAGAAGGTGTAGGTAGGCTCTATAAACAGAATTTGAGAGAAAATTATTCTCCGGAAAATCCTAAACCATTCTTGGATCCGGAAAGAAAAAATCTTAAAAAAGAAACTGTCTCTTCCGTCGAAGAAGATTCGGGAACTTTGGGAATTCTGAAAAACTTCGGCAAGAAGATCAAAGACGTAATGGGTTGGAAAGATTCCCACGAATTGATGTCCGAAATTTCTCCAACAAGAACTCCTCAGCCAATGTATAATCCAAGTTCTACATTCGATATTTCTTTAGATGGGGATCCATTTGAAGAGAACAAAATTGAATTTCCGGAAGATATTAGCGGCGGCTCTTTAAAAGCGGAGTCGGATTATACTCCTGAATTAGGTCCTAAAAAAACGAGTTCTAAATCCAAAAGGACGGACAATAAAATTCCTTTGGAAGAGAATTTTGGAAAAATTCTCGAAAGGAAAATGACAGGTTACGTTCCTCAGAAACCGGATTCGGTAAAAATTTCTTCTGAAACTGCGCTAAAAGACCTGGGAGACGGGGCGAGTAAAATTGAGAAGGTAGTTTTCCTCTTGAAAAAAGGCTATTCCCATGAAGAAATCTCAGAAGCCTTGGATCTCGCCACCGGTGAGGTGGACATTATCGAAAGATTTAGGTTGGAGAGAAATAGGAGGACCTAATGTCCCAATTTAGCGTCTTGAACGTTGGTTTTGGAAATATAGTTATGGTTTCCAAAATTGTGGGTATCATTCATTCGGATTCGGCTTCCGCAAAAAGAATCCGAAACGAAGCCAAAAGTAATAACAGTTTGGTAGACGCGACCCAGGGAAAAAAAACCAGGTCCATCATAATCACGGACTCCAATCATTTGATCCTTTCCAACTTAAGAGTGGAAGCCCTCACAAGAAGGATAGAAAGCAGGGACAATTCCATTGCAGAAGAAGAGGAAGAAAAGGACTGAAATCTCCCAAGCTCATCGTTCTATCCTCCGTAGCAGGAGGAGGCAAATCCACACTCATCCAAATGATAAGAGCCAAACATCCAGATTTGGCTTTTTCAGTTTCTTGTACGACTAGGCCTCCGCGCCCGGGAGACAAGGAAGGTGTAACGTATTTTTTTCTAAACAAAGAAGAATTCGAATCCGGAATTGAGAAGGGAGAATTTTTAGAATGGGCCAAGGTCCATGATAATTATTACGGAACTCCTGCAATATTCGTAAACCAATGTATGTCCGCGGGCAAGTCAGTGATCATGGATTTGGATGTGCAAGGGGCCGCTCAGGTAAAACAAAAATTGGGAAAAGAAGCGATCACAATTTTCATTCTTCCTCCCAATGAAGAAGAATGGGAAAAAAGACTACGCGGTAGAGGAACCGATTCGGAAGAAAGTATCCAAAAAAGAATCAAGAACGGAAAAGAAGAACTGGCACATAAGGACGAGTTCGATCATATCATCGTGAATGATAAACTGGAGCTTGCATTGTCCCGTTTGGAAGAGATATTATTTTAAAAATTTCCGCTAAATTCGGAAACCTAAGCCGTTCTGAACTTTCTTATTTTAAACCAAGGATTAGGTAATATGAAATTCTTACGCAATTTTCTTTTAGTTTCTATACTTTCTATTTTTAGTTTCCAATGTATGTTTCTCATCAAACCCAGAAAAGATTTTGAAGAGAGTAAGAATTTAACGGTTCCTGATTATTCTAAGTCCGAGTTTTGGGCCGCACTTCCAGATAAAAAAGATAACGCGGATCTGGTTCCTGAAAATTCCGGCTTAAAAGAAAATCAATCCCTTGCAAAGGTGGACACTTTTTATATCCATCCGACTACATTACTTCTTCGGCCTAAATACTGGAATGGGGACCTAAAGGACGAGAGCTTAAACCAAAGAACTGATGAACATCCTCTTCGAACTCAAGCGAGCGCATTTAATGAGTGTTGTAAAGTGTTTGCTCCAAGATATAGACAAGCCGCATTTTATGTTTTTGTAAAAGATACTCCGGAAGGACTCGCCGCATTGGATTTGGCTTACGAGGATGTGAAGGCTTCCTTTCTTTATTATATGAAACATTGGAATAATGGGAGGCCTTATATTATAGCTTCTCACAGCCAAGGCACTAGACATTCTGTCCGTTTGCTCAAAGAAGTGATCTCTTCTAATCCGGAATATAGGAAAAACCTAATTGTATCTTATTCAATCGGATTTCCATTTAAGCAAGAGGAAACAGGTTTGCCTGTTTGTTCCAGTCCTAATGAAACAGGATGTGTGGTGGGTTGGAATTCCTATATTTGGGGAAATTCTCCGGGTAGATTATTGGATCGATATGGAAAGGATACAGTTTGTGTGAATCCTTTGAGTTGGAAACACGACGAGGAATATTCAGCTAAATCCGAAAATTTAGGAAGTGTGAACAGAAGCTTTGATCAATTGATCCCTGGGGCCGCTGATGCTAAATGTCATTCGGGTGTTTTATGGATACATGAACCCGAAATCACTAGGACTCCCAATTTAGGAAAGGATGGAAATCTACATACTGGAGATTTCCATTTTTTCTACTCGAATATTAGAAAAAACGCAAAAGAAAGAACGGAAGTATTTTTAAAGAATCGCTAGTTCGTACAGTAAGTCTGTTCTATAACGATTGAAGGCATGTCCGTTCTCTTTCCGTCCAGCTCCAGCTTTTTATTCTTTAGATAAAATCCGCAGACTTCTACGTAGGAACCTACAGATACACGGTTCATTAGGCCGTAATCGTCGGAATCTAGGACTACAGGTTTTCCGGAGAAGTGAACCACAAACCTGATAGAATTTCCTTTATAGAGTACATGAGTTACTGTCCCGGCAACTCGGACAGTTTCTCCTACTGCCTTGCCTGGGTTATTGACCAATTCTTCGCCGGAAACATATTTAGGCTTTGCAGGAGCGGCATTTTTTTTGCTCTTAGAGTAGATGGCACCTGTGCATAATAATAGTATAGAAAAAAAGAGGATCGTTTTCTTTTTCATAAAATTTTAAAGTTCTTCTGATTCAGAATTGGATTCGGGAGCTTTGATCACATCCGATCTGGACAACCATTTATTCGTAATATTCGCCCTACGTTCTGCCGGGAACAAGGTAAGAAGATAGGTAGTGATTGTTTGTCTACCATCCTGTTCTGCGTCCTTGTCCATTTGGATGAAAACATCTATGATGTCTTTATCTGGCCAATTGGTTAACATTTGTACTGCATTGTCCGGAGGCATATTTGCTACCTTCTCCGCCATAACCTTAACCAATTTACCTCTGCTGTTTCTCTCGGATTCGGAAGATTTAAGCTCATTCTCCTTGGAAGTGAGACCTCTCTTGAGTTCCTCAATCTTTTCCAATTCGGCTTCCAAACGTTCTTTTTCTTTTTTTAATTCGTCTTCTTTTTGAGAGATCTCGTCCCTATCTTTGGCGAGTCTTTCCATTTCTTTACGGAATTCCAACTTTTCCAACTCGGAAGGAGATTCAGAGTCCGCATTTACTAAACCGGGCTCCGTCCTTAAAAAAGGAAAAATTTCTGCAGCGTCTATGATTTGAAAATAGTGAAACGCAAAAAATCCGATCAACACTAAGAAGAAGATCAGAAGTACTAAATATACTGCTCTTGCTTTGTCGGTTAAACTTGCCACTTCTTATACCCGAATGTCCAGCCTGGATCCTGAAATTCTTTTTTCCAATTCTCCGGCCTTATTTTCCAAATGAGAAATCTTATCTTGAAGATTTGCCATGCTCCCGATTAAAGGATCGGAAGATTCTACTGTTTTACGTACTTCTAAAAAGGGGAGGTCACTTTTTATAACGCTCGTAAAGTTTTCTGAGTTCAGAAAGTCCCGCATCTTCTGTACCGGTGCGCTCGACGCCTCCCGTATCATAGGTAAATACTTTCGGATCCCGTTTAGATCTATCATCCCCATATGTTTCCTCCCTAGTCTTCCTATAAAGATCTGCTAAAAATTGCTCTTCTGCCTGGATTTTTTCCGCTTTTCTATAGGAGCGCATATACTCCTTGAAACGGTTTTCTTTTAGAAGTTCCAGTACCTTCTTCTCTTTTCTTGCCTCTGATACTTCCGTTCTTTTTTTCTCTACAGGTTCGTCAAAGGAACGGATCTCCGTTTCTAACTCAGTATTTCGAGTCAGAAGTTGTCTCATATAAGTTTGCAAATAAGAATATTCTCGTAGGTCCGTACTTCCTGAAAGTTCTGTGGAAGATAAGGAGCGTATCCTTGTCTCATTGGAATCTATTTCGGATTTACGTTGGTTGACTTCTGCCACCAATTCCGAAAGTTCCTTAAGTTTTTGGTCCTCTTTGATCTTCTTTAAGCGGAGTACGGGTTCGAGTCTGAATTGGAATCTTTTCATAGATTAAAATTCCTCTTCTTCTCTTTCTTCTTTTAAAATATCTCTTAGACCGCTAATTGTTTGTGGGAAAAGACTTCTTTCCATAAGTCTCTGTTTTAGATACGAATCTATCTTATCTTTTTTACGAATGGAAAGATCCACTTTTGGGTCGGATCCCCTTACGTAAGCATTTAGAAGAATTAATTCTTCCACAGAATTATAGGTGGAAATAAGCTCACGGATCATTCCGGCTCTCATGAACTGGTCTTCTTCGACTATAGATTGCATTACCCTGGATAGGGAAGCAGGGATATCAATTGCAGGATAATGGTTTCTTTCCGCAAGTTTACGGGAAAGGATAATGTGCCCGTCGATATAACCACGGACAGCATCTGCGATCGGATCTTCCATCTCATCTGTGTCAGTTAAAATTGTATAAAACCCGGTGATACTTCCGCCTGATTTAGAAGTTCCAGAACGTTCAACAAGTTTTGCTAATTTAGTAAAAACGGATGAACTAAATCCTCTGGTGATAGGCGGTTCATGATTTGAAACTGAGATCTCTCGGTTTGCATGCGCGAACCTGGTCAAGGAGTCCATCATTAAGTTTACATGAAGACCTTGTTCTCTGAAATACTCCGCAACGGAGGTGGCGAGTAGGGCGCAGTTGACCTGCTCCATTTTAGGTGCGTCCGAGGTAGCGGCAAATACCACCGATTTTGCAAGACCTTCTTTTCCAAGATCTCTTTCCAAAAATTCGTTCACTTCTCTGCCTCGTTCTCCAACGAGTGCGATCACGTTTACATCTGCGTTCGTGAATCTAGCGATCATACCTAGTAAGCTGGATTTTCCCACACCGGATCCGGAGAAGATCCCTAATCTTTGTCCTCTACCTACGGTTAAAATTCCATCGATCGCCCTTACGCCAGTAAGAAGAATGTCCCGGATTACAGGTCGATCCAGCGGATTGATACTTTCTCCTTCCGGAGATTTTTCTTCCGAAGTGATAATAAGTCCCTTTTTATCGATTGGACGTCCTACACCATTTAGGACACGGCCAAGAAGTTCTCTTCCCACAGGGACATTCAAACTTCTTCCTGAAGAAAATACGAATGCATCAGGATATACACCTTCTACAGGACCTAAAGGCATTAGTGTATATACATGATTTTCGAAACCTACAATCTCGCATTGCAGGTAGCCTTCTGTTCCTGCTTTTTGGACTTCCATGATCTCTCCGATCTTGGAATCCGGAGGTCCTTCCGAATAAATTACGTTCCCGGAAACACGAACAACTCTTCCGGATTTGCGGATGGTTTCTGTGCGATCCAAGATCAGGAAATACTTGGAGATGACGTCTACCTTTTCGTGAAACTTCTTCTCTATCATGATCTTAGCTCTTAGATACCGGATACTGTCCCTGGGATTTTACCCGGAGTCAAGTGATAATGAGAATATAACGGAATTATGTCACATAGGGTTATATTAGAAGGTCTGTCGAAGTTACTACAGAATCCCAATCCAAAAGAAAGAAAACCCCCCTGACCCGACCGCCTGTAAGGGCGGCCGGGTAGGAGACTAAGTTTGGACGTGAATGGTGGATTAGATCGGCTCCGCATTTCGAATAGCTTCTTCGATTTCTTTGAGCTGAGTGGAGATCCTTGCATCGATGGCACCAACATCTGTTTCGATGATGACTCCTCCTCTGTCGACGCGAGAGTCTTCGTAGATATTGACCTTACGAAGGGACTCCATAAGTTTGATAAGTTCGTCTTTGTGAGCAGTAGTGATTTCCAAGTCTGCAAAGTTGACTCGGATATCCACACGGTCCCTGTCCTTGATACGTTTCAGGGCTTCTCTAATATTATTGAGTACGATTTCCTTACGTTCGATGATCTCATCTTTTATGATCTTACGAGCAATGATTAAGATCATTTCCACCATCTGTTTTTCGGAAGCTTGGATGAGTTCTGCACGGATATCGATCGCTTTACCAACGATGGTTCCGAGACGGTCGATAAGGCGTCGGACTTCTCCCTGTCCTTTTCTAAAACCTACTTCTCGTCCTGCCTCGAATCCTTTTAGGTAAGCTTCATGCTCGATCTCTGCCGTTTTCATTTCGGCTTCTTTGATCATTCTTTCGGCTTCCATCTTGGCTCTTTCCAAGATCTGTTCCGCTTTGGCCTTACCTGAATCCTCTTCGAGTTTGATCTTCTCTTTGGAATCCTGGATCATTTGGAAGGCTTTTTTACGACCTTCTTCCTCGATTTCCTCCGACTTACGGCGGGAGTCCTCGAGCATTGTTTTGATATTTTCTTCTGTTTCTTCTTTATAACGATTGAGCTCGGCCTCTATCTCTTCGATGGAAGGACCTTGGTATTGCTCTATAATATTTCCTTCTTGGTCGACTTCGAACTCTTCGGCGTCTTCGTCCCTATGAAATTTTTTATATTTATCAGGGATCTGCAGCTCTACCTGGTCCTGCATGTCCGAAATTTGGATAGGTTTGAAGACTAGTTTCGCCATATTAGTTCTTTCTCCGGAACTTGATTCTTCCTGATTCTACGGATTCCTTAAAAATTTCAAGTAGTCCATTCTGGGCCGTTTCGATCTCAGCAAGGGAAACCGGTCCCATAGAATCTTCTTCCAATCGGATGGAGGAGGCGAGACTTGGATCCAACCTTTCCAGCAAGACCTGTTTCGTTTCCGGTTCTGTGCCTTTAAAAGCGGTTGCGGTTACGATTGGATGGATCTCCCACATGAACTTATTTAGAGCGTCACGGCTCAGATCCATCAGGTCTTCCATTCGGAAGAAATGCTTATTTATATTTTCGGCAAATGACTGGCTCTTTTCGCGTATCCGGGAGAATAATTTCTGGGAATCTTGGGGGTCTAATTTGCCCAAAAGTTCTGCGGCCCTTTTGCCACCCTTGTCCTTGGTAGGAACTCCAGACCCGGGAGATTTCAGGACTTCTTTTTTGAAGCGTAAAAACCTCTCCAAAGAGTCCAGAAGTCCAGCAGAAGATAGGTCCAAATTTCGGATAGAAAGTAGGATCTCCTCCTGGGTATCTTCCGGGAATTCTTCCAATACTCTGGCAGAAGTATCCGGATCCGCGTAACAGAATATGAGTGCTATTCTGTCTGCAGATTCTCCCGCTACGATCTTGGAAAGTTCTTCCTTTGTATAAGATTTGAGTTCCTCGGACCATTCCGGCTCGGTATTCAAATCCTCTTTTAAGATTGTCTCGAGTTCTTGGATCAAAGCCAAGGTGTCTCGATCGATCCCTTCTTTCGGGACGGTTGAAAGTCCTTCTAAGAAGGAACCTAAAAGTTCTCTTTCTTGTTTCGCTTCTATTTTGCCGGACTTGTGAAAACTTTCTAAAAGTTTGGACGTGTCTTGGGGCCCAAGGTGGCGAAACACTTCCGGGGGAAGATGCTCCCCCAGGATTCGGAGGAGCTGTCCCGCCCGGTTTCTTTTTCCGGACAGGATACTCATTAGGTTGCTTCCTCTTCAGATAACCAGGTGCGTAGAAGTTGTGCCACTTCTTCCGGTTTTTCCCTGGCGAGATTGATCGCGTTTTCGAGAAGTTCTCTTCTGAGTTTTTCGTCCAGAGAGAGTTCGACTTCTGCGCTTCCGTCGTCCATGACTCGGAGAGCTGCTTCTCTCATCATCTGCTGCATTGCTGCGAGTTCTTCTTCGCGTAGTCTGCGGCGTCTTGCGATTTCTTTTTTGATCGCTCTGTAGATGAGGATAGTGAGTATTAAGAATAATACTATGACTAACGATGCGATTACCATTTGGCGGATCGCTTTCTGTTTTCTTAATTCTTCGTCTTCTGCGGCGAATTGAGCAGAGCGGTCTTTAGCGATGCTGATTACGGAGATTTGGTCTCCTCTCGCTTTGTCTATACCTACTGCTGCTTCTAAGTTTTTACGAACGGTTCGGATGTCTTCGTCAGAAACCGGGATATAAGTTCTGTCGTAACCAGTTCCGTCTGCGTTTTCCTTTTTGGTCCACTGGCCGTCAACTACCACGGAGAGATTTACTTTTTCGATCTTCCAAGGTTGTTTTTGGACTTCGCTTACTCTTCTGTTAAATTCGAAGTTATTGATATTCTCAGTTTTCTTATAATCTGCTTTTTGATAGTCGGTGTCTTTATAACCAGGAGGAAGGTTAGGTTCTGTTCCTGCAGGTCCGTCTGGAGTGAAACCTCTTCCTGTGAATTGTTCGCTGGTTTCTTTGGAAGAAACTTTTAAACTATAACCGTCCACGATTTTTAATTCAGAGTAAGGAGTATTCGGATCGTCCGGTCTTTCGATTACTGGCGAAACTTGGTTATCTTTATAAGATTCCTTGTCCCAGTTTAACATGTACTCAAAACGAGTGATATCTACTCTGTCTTCTCCGCCTAAAAACCAACGAAGAGTGTTTCTTACGTCGATTAATCTTTGGATCCTTTGTTCTTCTTGTATCCTTAATTTCTCTTGGACAACTCTGAGTTCTAATCTTTCTTTTTCTAAATCTTCTTCGAAGTCGGAGATGATCTTGCCGTCTGCATCTGCGACTACTACGTTTTCCGGTTTGAGTTTAGGAACCGCTCTGGAAACCAAGTTTACGATACCTTTAACTTCTTTTTTGGAAATCCCTTCGACTCCAGGGATAAAATGTAAAATGACTGAGGCTTTTACTGGAGAAGCATTCGAGTTAAACAGTTCATCTTCCGGTATTGCGATGTTCACGAATGCTTTGTCTACAGGTCTTAATGTCATCAAGGATTGCTCGATGGCTCCTTTTAAGGCTCTATATTTTTTGATGTCCTTGTCGAATTGGGTCTCAGTGAATTTCTCCACGTTGAAGAGTTCCCATCCTTGCACGCCTGCAGGGATCAGGTTCTCTTGGGCAAGTTTTGTGATAATTTCTTGCCTTTGCTCCGGATCCACACTCACAATACTGGTGTCCCCAGTGCTATATGAATAGCCCATGGAGTCCAATTTTTTAGTAACCTCTGCGAAATCCTTCGCAGTCATGTTTTGGAACAAGATAGTCTTGTTCTTTTGAGAGGAAACGGTTGTCAGAAGCCCTAAGGCAACGACCACAGTGATCGCCACTCCACCTAAAATCAGTTTCTTTGTCGTATCTAAAGAATTGAAGAACTCTTTGATATTATTCAGAATCTTTTGTAATTGCTCGGGCATTTTCCTTCACCACCGACAAGATAGGGGACATAATAGATTTTCGGAAACAAAGTACAATCCCTTTTTAAAAAAACTTTAGAATTTTTTTATTTTATCCGGATTTTTTATATTATCTCTTTTGAAAGGTACATCGAAGCGAAAAATAAAACTAACTGTACATATTTGCTTTATATATGTTTAGTGGAATTTTGACTGCTTACAATTTTCGCTGAAAATTTGTCTAGGAAATCAAACATTTTGAACATGAAACTCTCACAAGAACATTCAAATTTTATAAATCTAGAAGAAGCTATCCAGTTAGAGGAATATTTCAAAACTCTTATATCATCGGAGAAGGTTTCGAAGATCCAGGAAGTAGCCTCTTTTCGTACAAAGTACTTAACAATTGTAATGGAAGATATATTCCAACCTTATAATGCTAGTGCTCCGGTTAGAACTTCTGAATGTTTAGGCTTAACCGAGATGTATGTAATAGAAAATCGAAACTCCTATAAACCGAATGAAGGTATTTCTCTAGGCGCGCAAAAATGGATTCAGATCCATAAATACCAAAAGCCGAATTTCGATAATACTAGACATTGTATAAGCGGTTTAAGAGAGAAGGGTTACAGGATCGTAGCAACTTCTCCTCATACATTAGAAAATTCTTACGAATTAGATACTCTGCCATTAGATAAACCCTGCGCCGTCTTATTCGGCTCGGAAGAAAGAGGATTATCTTCTTTTGCTATGGGAGAAGCGGACGTATTTCTAAAACTTCCGATGTACGGTTTCACTGAAAGTTATAATATTTCGGTAACGGTGGCGATAGTGCTCTCTCATTTAGGGTTTAGAACGAGGAAAGAAGTCCAAAATTGGGCTTTAACGGAAGAGGAAAGGGTTCATATCCGAAATTCTTATTATAAAAAATGCCTTCATAACGGAAATCTTGTGGAATCTGATCTATTACAAAGGATCAGATCGGAAGCCACAAGGGTCCAATAAATCACTTCAGTTAGAAAGTAGGTTACGATGGAACAATTCAGCGGCGTTTCTAAGTTTGTTAAAAAGTTTTCTTTAGTATTTGCGGGGATCTTTTTATTTCTATTTATAGTTCGACTCATATACAGTTATGCGGTAGGTCCGGAAACAAATATTGTAAACCAAGAACAAGGTTCTTCTATCAATTTCGATTATGGACGCAAAAACTACGCCTCTGAAAAGTTTTATACTCCCCAAGACAAGGCTCCAATTTCTGCATCTTCTCAAAAGTATGAGAAGGTAGCAGCAGTTTCTTCCAAAACTTCCGAGTTTGATGAAAACGAAAAGAAAACCCGAAAGATGGTAGAAGACGTAAAAGGTGTTATCCAATACGAACAAAGATCAGGACTTCCTGGCAAAAGGACATTGCAGCTAGGTATAGGCGTGAATCCGGACAAGTTCGATTCCGTGGTGGAATCCATCCAAACCATCGGCGTTATAGATTCTATTTCTGTAAATAAGACGGACAAAACAAACGAGTACAAAAATATCACAGCCACTCGTATTTCCTTGGAAAAATCCAAAGCGGGGCTTTTGGGTTTAAAGGGGAAAAATGGTAAGATAGAAGAATTGATCTCTCTAGAAAAAGAAATTTTAGAGATAGAAGGTAAGATACAAGACTTAGGAGTAAAGTTAGGCGAATTCGATCAGGAGAACGAATTCTGTACGATCAAATTTACTTTAAAGGAAACCGGTGCCGTTTCAGGCGGATTTATTACTTTTTTAAAAAAATGTAAAATATCTCTAGAATGGACAATCAAATACGGCCTGCTATTCTCTTTCCTATACACATTTGCAGCTGTAGGCGGATGGATCACTTGGTTTTTTGGAGTGAAAATTTTATCTTATCTCAGAACGAAAGGGATACTGTAAATTTAGTATTTCGCACAGAGTTCACTGAGAACACAAAGGACTTGATGTAGGAATTCCTACAAGATCAGAGATTCCACATGTTGGAGCTCCTACAAATGAATCTCCGCGGCTCTGTGCCTCTGTGTGAAAAATCCCTGCGACTCTTTAAAACTCAGAGTCTCTGTCTCTCAATTCAAATTTGATTTAGAAAAGAAAAACTGTAGAAGTTTTCGGATCTGGCTGGTAGGAACTCCGGCGCCTAGATATTCTCCGTCCACCCAGATCTCGAAATGTAAATGGATGTTTTCATCGTTTCCTTTTGCTTCTCCCATTAGGCCCGAATTGCCCACGTTACCGATCTCATCACCGGCCTTTACTTTTGTACCCAGTTTAATCCCTTTCTTGATGGAAGAAAGATGGTTGAAAGAGGTCATAACCCCGTTCCCATGATCGATCCAAACCTGCCTGCCTCCAAAATCTTTTTCCACATAAGTAACCCCGTTTTTCTGGGCTAAAGTAGAATATTTTTGGAATTCGGAAAGTGTCATAGGAGAATAATCTAGATCCGCACGGATTATCGTTCCGTCAGCAGGAGATACCAAAACATCAGAAAAGGTCAATCGTCTGGGCGGACCGATCTTCTCTCGTTTATAATAAATATCTAATCCTTTATGGACCCCATTCCTATATTCCCTAGGTGCGCCCGGAAGTTGGTAGTCTTTTTCCGGAAGAAGTCCATCTGGAACTGGGTATTGGTATCCAGTGAATCGATTGGATACCGAATTTAGGACTGTCCCATTGAGCAGGATCTTAAATTCACCGATCACTATACTCTTTTCTTCTTTTTTAGGAAAATATAATCTAAGAATCGATGCATCAATCGGAGGAAGATTATGTTGATTCACTAAATCCACTTTATCATTTTTAAAAATGGTTTTCCAGTTTTCTTGATGAAGAACTTGAATCTCGTATTCATCCGTGGCTCTTTTTCCTCGGAACATAGGCACTAATACTTCGATGGAGTTGATCAATCTTTTGGAACCGAAATCCACGATGATCCATTCAGGTTTATTTTCTCCGGAAGAATACCAATAGGATTTAGGATTAGAATCGAATAGATTAAATGCACCGTATTCTTCATCGTAAGAAGAAGATACAGAATAGGAAAAGGGTGCCACCGTCACTTTTCCGAAATCCAAAAAATCCACTTCGGAACCCAAGGAGCCGTAGGACTTGGGAGCTGCGGATATACCGAAAGAAAGAGCCGTAAATAAAAGACAGATTTTTCGAATCATATTAAGAGATAAAAGATTCTCCCGGTTTTGGTCCTTTACCTTGTTTGACGAGAGAATTCGCCTCATCCAATTTCCAGGAATCAAAATGTCTTTTATCTTCTTGGCTTAGATCGGGACGAAGTGCGATAGGATTTCCGTTCGTATCTGCGTATAATCCTCTTCTTCCAAAAAATCTGCCGCCAGCTTCCTGGGGTTGCACGATCTTCTTCTTTTCTCCTCTCATTTGAAATGCAAGTTTTGCATTTTCTACATACAATTTTAGTTCGGAAGGATCCACAGATATGGTATGGTCCGGGCCTGGGAGAGTTTTATCTAAGGTAAAATGTTTCTCCAATACGCTCGCACCTAAGGACACAGCCAACGCGCCTGCGATACTCCCTGCAGTATGGTCTGAAAAACCTAGAGGACCATTAAATATATTTTTATAATATTCAATAGTTCGCAAATTCGCTTTTTCGGGAGGGGTAGGGTAAAGAGAAACACAATGGAATAATACCAGATCTTTAACTTTTTCGGATTCCAAAAACTCTAGTGCACGAATGACTTCGAAACCTTCTGCAGCACCGCTGGATAAGAATAAAGGTAATCCAGTATTTGCACATTTTTGCAGAAGTTGTTTATTAACTATATCTCCACTAGCGATCTTAAGAGCCTTTACTCCTATGTTTACCAAAAGGTCCACACTTCCTGGATCCAAAGGAGTAGAGAAAAAGAAAAGGCCTTCTTCTTTTGCCGTTTTTTGGAATTCAATATGTAGTTTTTCGGAAAGTTCGTAAGTTTGGAAAATATCGACCAGAACTTTCGCTTTAGGATTTTTAATGTCTAAAAAATTTTCGGTCTTATAGGTTTGGAATTTTACCGCGTCCGCTCCGGCCTTTTTTGCCGCCTGGATAGTTTTTTTTCCTAATTCCGGATCTGCGTTATGATTCAATCCGATCTCAGCGATTATAAATGGGGAAGAATCTGGGCCAACCTCCCATTTTTCTTCCAAACGAAAACTTTTCGAAAAAGACATTCTTTCTCCTGAAGTGCAGGGGTGAGTACCCTTAAGACTAAGATCGGAATACCCGGCCGGAAAGGGAAGAATTTCTCTGCGAATTAAGATTGAGTTGGAAGGCAAGAAATTAAAAGCAAATGAGTTTGTAGGAGCTCCAACAAATCTTCGGAGAGAAAATGATGGAAAAATATCCGATTTCGTGAGATGGCGGGTACCACCGCACCGGCCCCCACCCAGGAAGGGTGGGGAGACCCTTTTACTTCTCCGGGAAGATCCGGTTCTTATTTAAAAGTTCATAGCTCAGATTTAGAAATGCTTTTGCCTTCTGTTCATATTCATCGCAGGTCTCCTTTATTTTGGCGCACTTGGATTTGTTCTCGCTCCAAGGCATTGGATAGGCTTCTCTGAGTTCCCCTTCCGTGGATCTATAAAGAGCGTATTCATTCTCTATCCAACCGATCACGCTGGAAAACGCAAAATAAGAACCGCCTGCCTTTGGCTGAGAAGAATTCGAAAGTAAGTCCTTGCCAAAAGAAGAAAATTTTACCTTCTTGCCTACTAGTCCTAAGATTGTTGGGATAACATCCAACTGAGAAGAGATCGTCGGATCCAGTCCCGGCTTTACGTATTTAGGTGAATATATGAGGAAGGGAATATTACGATCTTCGAATGGATTCAAGTCTCTATGATGAGTATGATCCGCCACAAATACAAAAATGGTATTTTGGAAATAGGAGGATTTTTTTGCCTTCTCCATAAATTTCCCTATGGATTCGTCCGAATAGGAGTAAGTATTAAAATAATCCGAATCTTTGAGCGTTTCCGGATAAGGACTCTGCCCTGTTTCCGGTACTTGATAGGGATAATGCGTGGTAAGAGTTAGGCTGACCGCAGCAAAAGGTTGTTTTGCTTTTGATAACGTTTCATGGAGTTCTTGTAGTACATCTCCATCGTAAAATCCCCAGGCCCCAGATTTATATTTTCCTGTTTTTTCGATTTCTTCTTTTCCTATGATATTGTCAAACCCCCAATGAGGAAAAAGAAAACTCATATTATCAAATCCTACATCTCCACCATGTACGAAATATGTAGAATATCCCAATGTTTTTAATAAAGACCCAAGACCACCGAAATTTCCTAAAACCTGATGGGTTCTCACCACTGTGATTCCTGGACGATCTGGAATTCCCGTGAGAACGGACATGAGACCGTTTACTGTCCTTCCGCCAGTGGCAAAAAATCTAGGAAAGTATCTTCCTTCTTTTGCTAAGGAGTTAAAATTAGGAGCGAGTTCTTTGCCTCCTACAATTCCATCCCCGTTCGGCTTCAGGAATTTTCCTGTCCAGCTTTCCAGAAGAATAAGCACTATATTCGGAGGAGTTTCTTTTCTGGTCTCTAATGTTTCCCTTAAAAGTGGATATTCAGGATCTATAAATTTTGCACCAGGGTAATCGATTTCTGTTTGTACGATCCGGATCGATTCACTATTAGACATTTGTAATTCAGGAAGAATTGATTTGGATTTTAGATCCATGATCGTGGTAAACACACCATTCAAAGGAAGTTGGTTCAAAAAAGGATTTTCCGAATGAATTGCTTCCGTGGATCGTAATGGTCTGGGCTGGACTCCTCCTCTAAACAAAAGCAGTAATAAAATGATCGAAATCGGGATTTGGGCCAATTCCTTGGTTCTGTTTTGCGAAGAATACTGATATCCGTTGTATTTTATAAAAAGATAAATTAATGCGGGGAGCCCTGTGAATATTCCAATCAGTCCCAAGATCACTTTTAATGTGTCATTCTTGATCCCGGCTTCTATTAGTATGATCAGATCTTTTCCTAAAAATACAAATCCTTCGTATCCTAAATGTTTGTCGGCTTCTCCAAAATAGATCGTGTCTCCGATCAAATGCCCTGTCATCCATAAGAATAATGGAATAGGAAGAATTCCCCAAATATACCGATAGAACTTCCAACGATTTGGATAATATAAAGAAGATAAGATCCAGGATGGCCCGATCACTATCGAAATCACACATAGATCGAACCGAATTCCGATCCAAAAGGAGGAAATTACTTCGCTAATAGGGGAGTTTCCCAATTTTGAGAAGTAGATGAAGAGTAATACAAATCTAAAAACAGTTAAAAGGATCAAAAAACTAATGGAGTAAAATAAAATTATCCTAAGGTTTGTCGGCAGCCTTTTTATCATTATTAATTCCAGCCTAAAAATTTAGAAAAATGGAAAACTAAAAGAGAGGAAGTATATGCAAGAATTGTCATGTATGTAAACATAAAAAACGGCCAGAATAAAGAGTTTGTTTCCTTTTTCACTACGGCAAGAGTAGACATACATTGGCAAGCGAATGCAAAAAACACGAGTAAACTTAAGGCACTTGCAATTGTCCAAACAGGTTTTCCGGTTTCCGGATCCTTGTCTTTTCTGAGGGCTTCCTTAAGATTTTCGTCTTCGGAATCTTCTCCTTGGACTCCGTATACGATGGACAATGTGGATACCATTACTTCTCTAGCTGCAAATGAAGTAATGATCCCAAGTCCCATTTTCCACCCGAAACCGATCGGTTCTAAGATAGGCTCCATCATTTTTCCCATTCTTCCCGCATATGATTCTGAGATTTGTAGGGACTTTGCTTGTGGCGGACTTAAATTCTCCGTTTTGGAACCTTCTACCCTTGGATAATTTGCTAAGAACCATAGAATGACTGAAATGAATAGAATTACTTTTCCTGCGTTCTCTATGAATGCTTTGATCTTTTTATAAACTGTAAAAAATAAACTTTTGAGAGAAGGCCACTGGTATCTAGGTAGTTCCATCAAAAAGTAAGCTGGTTCCGATCTGAAAAACGTTTTTTTAAATAAAAAGGCCGCTCCCATCGAAGCAAACATTCCCAATAAGAAAAGACCGAATAATGCTAGAACTTTTGGGGAGAAGATCCCGAACACTGGCTCTGCAGAAAAAACTGTCCCTATTACTAAAATGTAAACCGGGTATCTGGCAGAGCAGGTGATCAAAGGTGATACTAAAATTGTAGTAAGTCTGTCTGCTTTGTTCTCGATGGTTCTTGTCCCCATGATTGCAGGCACTGCGCATGCAGCACTGGATAGTAATGGAATAAAAGATTTTCCTGAAAGACCGAATCTTCCCATCAATCTATCCATTAGAAAGGAAGCTCTAGCGATATAACCACTTTCTTCCATTATTCCTATGAATAGGAATAATAGACTAATTTGAGGAATGAAAACTAAAACTGCTCCGACCCCTCCAATCATTCCTTCTTGGATTAGGGAACGCACCGGTCCTTCCGGCAAATAATTCCCTACAAGATCCGCTAGATCTCCTATTCTTGCTTCTATCCAATCCATGGGCACTTCTGACCATGTGAATAAGAATTGGAATACAAGAGCCATGATTCCTAAAAAAATCGTAAGTCCCCAGATGGGGTGGAGAAGTATTTTATCAGCAAATCCTAAGATCCCTTTTTCGGCAATTTCCGAACCCGAAACAGATTTGGACAAAAGTTTTTTGATCCAGATGGATCTTTGGACCAATTCTTCTCCATAAGAAAATTCTAATTTAGATTTCTGCCATTCGGAGTGAATGAATTCCCGGGTTTTTTCGGGGAAAAACTCGGCGGAAGGAAGTCCAGTTTGTAGAGTTTCTCCGCTGAATTCTTTAAAACTGTTTTCTAATACGAATCTGACCGAGTCAGGATCATTTACGGAAAGTTTAGAAAGTACGGATTCAATGAGTGCCGTTCTTTTTTTGTCCCAGGAAAAATTAGGATTTGGGATCTGGTAAGAAGAAGGATCAGTTAAAACTTTTTCCAAAAATTCTACACCCTCTCCTGATCTGGGGTTTACGAAATAAAAAGAAACTCCGAATGCCTTGGATAAAACTTTCAGATCTAAATGAACCCCTTTCTTTTCCAAGGTATCGTTCATTGTGACAGCGACTATCATAGGAATCTTGAGAGAAGATACCTGCATTAAAAATTGAAGTCCTCTTTCTATCGCAACTGCATCCAATACGAAGATCAATTTGTCTTCCGATTCCCTGGAAAGAAGAATACGGGTCGTTACTTGTTTGTCTTCCGATTCTCCGCCTAAACTATAAGCGCCAGGAAGATCTACTAGATAGGCAGTTCTGTCTTCCTTACTGATTGTTCCTTCCGCTTTTTCTACCGTGACCCCGTGATAATTTCCCGTTTTTTGTCGGAGGCCTGTAAGCCTATTGAATAGTGTAGACTTGCCACAGTTCGGATTTCCAGTCAGTAATACCCGGAACGTCTCCGTTTTAGGCTCCGGATTTTGTATTTCAGTATTTAATAATTTCATAAACTAGTTCAATTCCAGAAGATCCGCTTCTAATTTCCGAATGGCCAATCGAACAAGCCCCAATTTTACGATCATCTTATCTTGGTCTTGGAATTTTCGGACCACAGTGATTTTTGTTCCAGGAAGAAAACCCATATCTAATAGGTTTCGGACCAGTCCCGTTTTTCCGGATTCGTTTTTAATTCCGGTAATTTTTCCGGATTCTCCCTCTTCTAATTCGAAAAGTTTGGATTTCATCTGATAAATTTTTCCCTGTCCCGGATCAGATCTAACTCCGGTGCGAATGATTTGATATATCTGTCAAAGTATAAGATTTGTTTCACTAGAAGTCCGAATTCTTTCGGGATTTTTAATCCGTTCCTGTCAGAAATATCTCTGAATTCGAAAAGGATAGCATTCATCTTCCGTTCGTCGAGAGCATCCAGTTCTCCCATTTGTATATCTAAGACCATCTTACTCATTTGATCAAAGACTGTCTCTAGGTCCTTGGCTAATTTTTTCTCATCAACACCTTTAGCGGTTCCGTCCATACGAACAAGACCGCTTGCGATCCTATCCGTTCTATTCAACGCAAGGCCTTCTAAAAAGATCATTAGGCCTTCCCAGACTTTTGAAGAAATTCTTCCTACGATCCCGAAATCAATAAAGCCTACTGTTCCATCTCTTAAGATCATTAGATTTCCTGCATGTACGTCCGCATGAAAGAAACCGGACTTGGAAAGTGTGGAAAACCAGATCTCCAAAGCGTCCGAAAGTGTTTTAGAAGGATCCTTACTGAATTTACGAAGAGAAGTTTCGTCTATAATAGGAGCCCCATAGAATTTTTCCATAACCAGAACTCTTTTGGTGCTAAGTTCTCTGTAAATTTTGGGAACTCTTGCTCTGGTTTCTCCGGAAGAAAGAAGGTATCTTTCGAATTCTTCACAATTATTTGCTTCTTTTATAAAATCAATTTCTTCTAAAATAGAGGATTGAAACATTCCGACCATTTCGGAAAGTCCTGATTTGTTCAAGCCCGGTACGAATACTTCGAATAATTTAGATGCTAAGAATAGAAGGTTGAGATCTGCTCCTAATGCGCCTTCTATATCAGGCCTTTGCACCTTTATCACCACGTCCAAACCGTCTTTTGTCACTGCTGAATGGACTTGTGCGATGGAGGCAGATGCCATCGGAACTGGATCTATACTTTGGAATAAGTTTTGGTAATTCCTACCCAATTCTTTTTTTAATACTTTTTGGATCTCTGAGAAGGAGAGAGGTCGTACGGAATCCAAACATTTTTGCATCTCCGTTACGATCTCTTCAGGGAAGAGAGAAGGCGCCGATGCGATGAATTGGCCTAATTTAATATACGTTGCGCCTAATTCTTCAAACGCTTCTCTCAATCGGACCGGAATATTACGGGATCCGCTTCCTCCTGTAGCCAAATCCTTTAAAAGTAGGATGGTTTTGGTGGAAAAAACATAACTACTGGTCACTATACGACTAGCGCTGTTTACCCCTTGGAGAAGTTGTTCTAAGAATCCGGGCATTTCAGCTCCAGATTAAGATAACTTGAGAGGAACACAATCCAAATCAGGGAGAAAAGAACCTCCGTTCGGGATAAAGGAACCTAGAGAAAAGAACTCGGGTCTATTTGCCATGTTCCGCCGAGAAGACCGTATTTTAGTTTACGGGAGCGGCGAGAATTAGAGTATGGCTCTCGAACGATACTTTCGGTCAGTGGTATGAGTGGCGAATCGGTTTTATTGCAAGAATTAGAAAAACTCGAACTGAACGACCTAAAGAAGACAGCCGCTCTTTGGAACATTCCAAAACTTCCGTTCAAAGAAAAGAATAAGAACGTTAAGTTCCTTTTCGACAGTTTTCTAGATGAGTTCTACCTCAAAGGTGTACTGGAAAAACTCACTGTACTCCAAGTTAATATTTATACTTCTATCTTAAAAAATAAGAATGTTCTCACTTTGGGAGAGATTTCCCGAAAAGTAAACATTCCACCAATCAACGTGGAGATGGAACTTAACCTTCTCCGCAAATACCAACTCGTATACCAAAGAAAAAACAGAGAAAGACTTACCAATAACCTGGATAAGTACCATGCTTTCGACGAGCTGGCAGCCTTAGTTTCTTTAGACCAAAATCTGAAAGGAGACAAATACAAAGTCTCCGTCGAAAAACTTCTAGATCGTAAGAAGCTGACTGATATTTCCAATGAATGGAAAAAAGCAGTTAAGGCTCCTGCAAAGATAGACAGTATTCGTAAGTTTATTACTCACGCGACTTCTGACGAGGCGTATGAGGCGGCTATCGTATCCTTATCCGAATTGGAGAGAGATACTGTAGTTAGGATCTATTTGAGTGGTGGTGCGGCTGACGCGGACGATATCAGAAGTTTTATCGTAATGAGCAGAGGCAAGTACGAGACCATTATTCCTGCATTGGTCGAAAAGGGAATGATTGCGGACGTTTGTTTCGTAGAGGAGAAGTTCGTAAGAATTTTCGCTCTTCCGGAAGAACTTCTTAAATATATCCAAAACAATCCGATTCTTCCTTCCGTTAAAAAAGGAACTCGCCAAAGACAGGAAAAACTCGCAACGAACGAGTTGGACTTCTTCTTAAATACTAAAAAGTTACTTTCTTATATTAGTAGAAAAGGTTTGGTTCTGGCAAAATCCGGCAAAGTAAAACAAGCGGATCATAAAAGAACAGAACAGGAATTATTAAATCCGGATATCAGTATTTTCCCGGAAAAAAGCCAGATCTATCAGATGGAACTCATTCTTCCTATCCTGAAACTTTTGAATCTGGCAGATATCAAAGGGGAAAATATTATCCTGAGAGGAGACCTAGACGGTTTTCTTAGCAAAGATATTTTCGAGATCATGAAACTCGTCATCCATGAGGTGAACGAGGCTAGAATGAAACGTGTTAACCCTCCGGAAGTTTTCCAACCTACGGAAATGCCTTTTTATGATAAGATGATCTTGGACAAATGTGTGAACTTGATCATCAAGTCCAAACGTATCCATCTTTCCGTTATTTTCTCCAATATTATCAGAGAACATCTGATCTTTAGCCCGGGCTTCCGCACTAAAAATTTCCAGACGGATCTGGCAGATCTTCGTAAGGAGATCATGAGTGCGATCTTCTATCTGCATTTATTCGGATTATTAGAAGTAGAATATCCGAACCGATTCCTGACTCTTTCCAAGCTGGGAGAATACTTCTTCCAGACGGGAGAACTCGCGGGAGTTACGGAGAAGGGTGGTATTACAATCAACCCGGACTTCTCCGTGATCGCATTCCCGGAAAAAGTTTCTATTTACGGAATTCATCTTTTAAAAGCGTTCACAGAACTCAAAGATTACGACAGGGTTTATACTTTCGTTCTGACCAAGGAAGCCTACCAATTAGGAATTCTTCTGGGATACAAAACGAATGAGTTCGTAGACTTCTTAAAAGCTTCTAGTAAAGCGGAACTGGCCCAAAACCTTTTATTCTTATTAGAAGATTGGGGTGGAAACCTGCCTGTAGTAGAAGTTGCAGAAGATTGTGTACTTGTCCGAACCAAAGATCAGAACGTGATGGAACTTCTACTTGGTCAGATCAAAGGGAAGAAGATCGTTCTGGACGAGATTGGACCAACCGCAGTGCTTGTGGATAAAACTAGAGTCCAAGATGTGATCACAGTCGCTGAAAAATTGAACCTGATCATTAATTTGACTAGATAACTTTTTTAATTTAGCTTAATCAACTAATTCTTAACCCAATTATCCCGAATAGGACATTGAATTAGTTAGTTATTTTAACCAAAATTAGTATCATCAAGTATACTAATTATCTGTGAAAAATGAAATAATTGAATTACTTAATGAAAACGATATTTCATTAAAGGGATATATTCATGATATTAATGCAGAAGGATTTTATGTTAATATCTGTATCAAATACAATGGATCTCCTTTTTCAGATAAGAATAAGGAAACTATATTCGCTTTAAGTGAAATTATATTAAGAGATAGCGTATTCTAATTAATCAGAATTAATTTTCTTAAGCTCACTAATTTCTAAGAAATTGATATCTACCAAAACATTATTTGGTAGCTCGAAATTTAAAATGGCTTTTGTGGTAAGAAGTCCCAAAAATGGGTTTGAAATAGAATGATTTCGATAACGCCCACTTTTTATAGAGCCATTCGTCAGCTTTATTTCCAAAAGAGTCTCCGGAGTTATTACTAAATCAGTTATTAATTTTATGATTTTATTAATATGAGATACTTTATCTACAGGTTCCTTGTTCGGTAAACTTGAGCTTTTCGGTTTTTCGTTTAGCATATAATATTGCTTCGTAATTTATTAATAAGTGTTAAAGGGAAGATTAATAACATTCTATTGTAATATTGTAAATAAAAAATTAATTTGACCGTTATGCCTGCTTTAACATATTTTTGCCATGAAAAGACAGATTTTAATAATAACCCTATTTCCGGCTATTTTTAGTTGTAGTAAGGGTTCCTCACCTCCGTTTAGTCAAATATTATCGTTCTTAGGTAGTAACGCAGCTTCGGGTCAGTTAAAGTTAGCCAGTGGGGAAACCTCAAATCTTTCTCATGGTTCAGCTTACAGATTTAAAACATCTTTCCCCGTTACGTCTTATAAAGCTAAACCCACTCTTAAAGCTACCGATTCCGAGAATACAGATACTTCATTAGATCTCGAAAATGAATCAAACACTATTGATCTTTTACAAGGAGTTACTGAAGAAGGATGGCAACTTGTAATTAGAACAAATCCTTCTTCGGATTCTGTTACAGGTTCTGAGATTATGCTTTCTAAGAATTCTGATCTTTACGTAGCAAAGGAAGTTTGTAATTATTTTAGCAGTAAAGAAGGATTACCGTCTGTAACTATTTCAGATTGTACATTGACCAAGATTTCAAACCAAGAGCCTGGAACTTTAGAAGATAGTAGTACAAATCAAAAGAAGGCATCTGAGGCTTCCGATACTATTGTTTTGTCTGGAGTTATTAGTCTTTCCAATGACTGGCAAAACTTAGAAGGAACGAGTGAAAGTGAACCAACAAGCGGGAACGGTTTAGTCAATACTCAAGATTTGAATGATCCTCTCTGCCTATATTCAATTTATGCTTTATATATGGAATATAAATTAGGGACTGAAATTCAGGCTCTATTATCTCAATGGTGGAATCCGTTTGCTTTATATGCTGCGTACCTAAAATTGATCCAATTGAAGTTTTGGGTTATAGAAAATGGAAAATATCAAAGCTACTGCTGGTCTTAAAGGGAAAAAATAATGAAAGTTAAATTTATATATATACCATTTACAATCTTCGCTTTGTTTGGAACGAATTGTGTTACTGATAAAGTAAAGGATGATGTAAAAACCCAGGCAACTTTCCAATGTCTTGCCGCTTTACAGGACCAGACAGCAACTCAAGCTCAGAAGGATTCTATTTGTATTCTTGCAGCAGCAGCCGTATCAGCTAACAATTAAACAAATGAAGAGGGATGTAATTCCGCATCCCTCGATTAATTTTAAACATCCAATAAATCTTTAGGCTTTACTTTAAGCCGCTTCGAAATCTTAAAAATTGATCTAACGGACGGGTGAGATTGTCCATTTTCTATATCTTGAACAGTTCTATAGGAAACACCATGGTCTCCCTCTTCCATTTGTTCCTGAGTTATACCCTTTTCTACCCGGATTTCTTTTATTTTTAATCCAACTTTCCGGATAAATTCTTCGTACTCCACGCACGAAATTATGTGTCCTCCTTGACATTTTTAACACACGAAATTTCGTGTATCCAATTTAAGAACACGGAAATCCGTGCCAAAAGGGAGGATATCACAAATGCTTTTCTTAAGAGGATTTCGGCGATTGTTACTAGTCGTTATCATGGGGTTAGTTTTCACTTTTACTTTTTGTCAAAACTGGACAATCAGAAAAAGAACTATCAAGATCCACTTCCAAATATTGGATATCACCTTCAGCTTCTAAAGAGAAATTAATGCTCTCTATTCTGCCTGAAGGAAATTACTCAGGATCTAAATTAAGATTTTGGAGTAAATATTCTGAATACGATAAAAGCCATCCAATAAAAAGAAATAGCCATTGTAGAAATTGCGATTCCTTTATATAATACGCAAGGCCTACCTTTTCGAAGGAAATTTACACGAATCCATCCCCTTCGGGATTTGACTGAAACCTCACTTCCCAGAGTTATACAAGGTGTGGCCGATATCCCATCTGAACTATCCTAACAAGTTTTCTTCTTTTGTTTCTGGTAGTTCCGTTTCACTAGTGGTGCAAATAACAATATGAGTTAGGTATAAATTTTGAGTTATTTTCAAGAGACATTATTGGTTGAATTAGGTGAACGGATAAAGGGTGGGGAAATTCGAGTGATCGATGATAATGCCGTATTTTTCTCTGAAATACGAGAAGGGTTTCCGCAAGGATTTAACCGGATAGATTGGAGTAAGATTCCTCACAATTTTGATAGTATTCTTCCAGGAAATGATTTTAAGGAGAAGCTTATTTATTTTGTCTCGGATTTCCTAAAAAAAAATAATCTTACAAGGAACGGACCAGTTATATACTTTGGGGATGCAATTGATATTGCCTTTGAGATCTCTTTGACTTGTTTTTATTCAATAAGCGATCGCCTATTTGCAGTTCCTCAGCATTCGTATGTTATTGATAAAGATGTTTCATGGTGTTTTAATCACACATTCGAAGATGAGATGTATATTGGCAGATCGAAAAAGAGTCCGTTTATCAAAATTTAGGAAGGAGCGGAATTAAAGTTGAGTTACCAGAAAATCCCTAGAGCAGGGACTTATGATTGAGCATCATGTCAAAAAGTTAATACTGCTTTTCCTCTATTTTTGCATAAACTCCTGTGCAACAATCTTTTATTTTACTTTTGGCGAACGGATAGATACATATGGATTAGCGAATACTCAGGTTTTGATTCCGTTAGCTACTATTAAAAATTTGCAAATTGAACATAACTTTACTTGTACGGCCCCATCCGACCAATACGTGGTAATAATAAGTTTTAAAGATATCGAAGATGCGAGAGAAGAGCTTACTAACGAGCTAACCAATATTGCAAGATTGATTAAGTTTGTCGTGGAATCTGAAAGAGGTGAAGTTGTTGTTAGTTCCTCCGAATTTGCTTCCTTAGAAAGAATTGGCCCTTATTACTTTGCTAAAATGGGCATACGGATAACTTCAACTTTCTTTCGTATGAACTGGAGAGATCACTATAAAGTGAAAGTTATTTTTCCGTCATCAATCAAAAACTTATCGAAATACGATCTTGTCTTCTCTATAGGATCTTTATCAATGGATTACTATACGTTATAATAAATTTTGAATGTTCCAAAAACCTTAATGGGAATACTTTGAATGATGAGATATTCGTACGAAGAAAGATGGGAAGAAGCCAGAAAAAGAATTGAGCCTATGGTTTACGCAATGTTCTGGCAGGATTTAGATATCCCTGGTGAACATGCTGTAACATATGTGAATTGGATCTTAGATAGGTTATTTCGACCAGAGTATTTAAGTGCATTAGAAGATAAATGGTCTATTTACGGCTCTATTCAGGGAGAGATAGTGGAATTAGAAGCTAATTTAAGTTATGAAGACGCTAAAGATTTTTTAGTAAAAAAGCAAGGTGATCGAATTTCACATTGGATTGGTCCTTCTATTATGCCCTAGATTTTGTTGGCATACGTGCAAGAAATTTTGGCAATACTCGCTAATATTGAAGAGTGGATAACCATGTGACTATTGACAAATAAGGATGATTCACTATGGAAATCAAGATTGGTATTAAAGGAAAAATTCTTTCGGGAGAAAAAGAAGGCGACTACGTATGGATCTATAATGATGAAAAAAATACGGGGGGATATTTGATCTTTACGGCAGATAATCCTGAAATGAATAACGCATTTGATGGCTGGGTTGAGAAGTTCGAATACCTGCCAAAATATTTTGCTGAAGCTCAATGGACAGTTGAGTGGTTAGAGAAATTTGATTTATTTAATCAATAAATCAAATTCTTACAAAGGTATTAAACTTGGTAAAAACAAAATTGTTATCTCTGATTATAAGCCATTGCCGAATGATAAGGCCAATATAATACCTGATGGACAATAAACTGAAAGAAATAGATTCTAAAGATTTATACAATCTCTATTCTGATATGCTGAATAGATGCAAGATTGAATTACTTACCGCAGATGGTGAGATAATCGAATACGAGATATTTGAAGAATTCGATATTGAAGCAGTCTCTTTTTTACACCAGGGACCACTGATAACATTATTCAACGCGGAATATATTTCTAAAGAAAAAAACAGGAAATCAGGCAACTAAAATAGCCGCCGCTTAAGTTACTCTTGCCTCTCGCCGGCAATTTAACTCTTTTCTTCGGAGCTCCGCACCTATTTAGTCCGGAGTGACTTTGATCTTGGTTTTGAATTCCCATTTGCGGAATGGAGCCAAGGCTTGGAGCCTTTCTTCGCTCACGAAAAAGAGACCTTCCCCGAATTTAACCAATCCACCCTTATAATGGGCGTATTTGGTTTTGTGATCGATCAGACCTATTTCTTTTACCTTATTCCAATCATCACAGGTTTTCAGGGTGGGAACTCTCCGGAGATACAATTCCTTGATTGAACCGTCCCGTACAGAGTCCCTTAAGATCTTTTCCCATTCCATATAAGCGCAAATTAGAATAAATTCTCTAAAATGCAACTAAGTTTCGGAATCTTCTTATTCTCCTGAAATTTCGGGAGAATAGTTTTAAAAATGAAAATACTCCGCTTGGTTTTTCAGATCCTCGGACAAATGGGCAAGTCCCACAGAACCGGAACTCAATTCTTCTGTAGAGGACGCGTTAGATTGGGTCAAATCATTGATACTCGAAATTGTTTTCGAAATTTCTTCTACGGCCAGTTTTTGCTCCTGGATCGCAGTTTGGATACCTTCCGATCTTTCCTTTACTTCCTGGCCCTTTTTGTTCACGATTCGATTTCGGACCAGCTGCTCTCCCATTACGGAAGATACCTCGTTCATTCGAATATAGATTGTTTCTATTCTTTGGATGATCCCCCCGATCACGCTTACCGTGTCCCGGATATTGCTGACTCCGATTCCAATTTCCGTTTCGTTTGCTTGGATGATATTTTCTATCTCTTTCATACTGTCAGAAGTTTTGTCCGCGAGTTTGGAAATTTCATCGGCGACTACCGCGAATCCTTTTCCTGCGTTTCCGGCTCTCGCGGCCTCGATAGCTGCGTTCAAAGCAAGAAGATGGATCTGTTCCGAAATTGTTGTGATGATCTCGATCACACCTGTGATCTGGTCCGAGCTCTGGGAAATTTTTCTGATACTTTGGTCAGTTAATTCCAAAGATTTTCCACCTTTTCTGGCCTCGTCGGTGATCTCTTTTACATGAGAAAGAGTGTTTTCCAAATTTTCAGAAGTGTTTTGGATAGAAGTAGAAAATTCTTCCATCTCTGAATCCAAAGAATTCAAAAGACTGACTTGTTCTTTTGTTCTATAAGAGATCGAATCCATTCCCGCAGAGATTTCCTCGATAGAAGCGGAAATTTCCTCGGAGGCTGCAGCCTGGCTTTGTGCATTGTCAGAAATAGACTTTAAGGTTCCTGACATTTCTTCGGAAGAATTTGCAAGACTATGAGAAGCATCGAAAATTTTATGAAGTACCGCTTTTACCTTACGATTGAACTCATTGATACTGATTGCCATCTCTCCGATTTCATCTCTGGAAAGAACCGTAAGTTTATGGGTTAGGTCACCTTCTGACATTTTTTCGATCAGATTTTGGCTATCTCTTAACGGTTTCAAACTTTTGGCTAAAATGAAGTAGATGATGAAGCCAATGATAAACAATCCACAAAAGGAGATGGTCAACATATAGAAGATTGTAGAAATCGCTTCTTTGGAAACTTCTTCGTTTACGATGGCTACAAAAGATCTGAATCCATATTTTTTGTTCGTATGAACGACCATAGATTTATAGGCGCCGTCCATCACATACTTGATTGGAACTCCGTCTTGTGCGTTTACAAAAAATTTGGCGAAAGGTAGATCTTCCATTTTTTTTAATCTCATACTTTCGCTGATATGATTTAGGAAAGTCATCTTAGGAGTTAGAAGTCCTGGATAACCTGTTTTTCCGATCTTGATGGATTGGATGATATTATTTGTCAGATCTCCTATCCGAACGGAGAATACCAAGAAAGCCTTGGAGCCGTCATTCAATTCAAATTCTCTAATATACAAAATGACCGGAGAACCGTTCAGAGTAGAATTAGAAGGTTCACTAAAGAAGAATGTTTTTTCCTTATTTATATTTCTGATTTCATCCGCTCCTGGAAGTTGGAATGCGGAAGTTAAGGGAACTATCGTACTACTTGCTAAAGTTCCAGTTCCAACGGAATGGGAGAACCAGTCTCCTGCTTCTTTCCAGACTGCTATTCCTTCAAATCTTTGGCTGGATCCTAAAAAATTGTTTAGAAAGCCCTCCGCCTCTTTCCATTTCTTTTGGGAGACCAAATATCCTAAGGTTTTGTTTCGGATGATAAGTTCTGCCTCTTCTTCCGTATCTTCATAGATACTTTGGGTGAGAAGGTCCAATGTTTGAGCCACATTCAACATTTGGTTGGTATAAGCACTCTTTAGAGATTCGTAATTGAGCTTATAAACTACTAAAGAGACACCGATCGCTAAAACTAAGACGATGGAAAAGAAAATTAAGGCCAAGGATCTTGTCAGATTGAGTTTGACCAAGGATTCCAAAGAAATTGAACCGAATAGATCCGTTCTAGCTAAGTTGTCCTTTAGCCAATCGGTGATGAGATAAAAATAAACCGCACTCGCAAGTCCGCCGAATATGATTAGTCCTAAGAGGATGGAATAATCCGTTTTACTGATAGGTAAAAAGATCCCGAGTGAAACTACAAAAATCCCTCCTCCTATCCAGATCCTCACCAGAATATCGAGTGCATGAAGAGCAGGAAGACGAAACGCTGCCTTTTGAGCTCTCATGACCGTTTCTCGAGTTACTGCACCTTCTGCAAATTGTTTGGAATATTTTCGTAATGGTCTTAATTTGTAAAAAGAAGAAACTGAACTGGTGACGAGTCCTAGAATGAAGATCGTTCCCATGACGAACCAAAGAGAATTTGTTTCTTTCAGATCCAAGTCCATAAAATAGATCAGAAATACGATCGCAAATGGAGTTCCGATCAGATATCCTAGACCTTCTGTTAAGAATAGGAACCTTGCAGAGAATACGGAAATTTCTTTGTTTATGTTTTTCATGCGCGATCCTGGTTGATTTTTTTTTCGACCTAGTATGATCTGAAAAAGTTTGTTTAAAAAAGTCTTAGGAACAAAACCTAAAATTTAGGAAGCAAAAATTGATATTTGATTCTTCTGATAAACGAATCGCTGTAGTGGGCGATATACATGGGTTCTGGACTTGGGTCGATACAGAATACTTCTCCAAAAGCAATTATGATTCCGTGATATTCACCGGTGATCTTGGAAATAATCTCCCAAGGAATACAAATAAGATCGCACAATTGATCTCTAAAGTTCGGAAACCAAAGTATATCATTTTAGGAAATCATGATACTACTTCTATCCCTCAGTTGCTCATGGAAATTACCAATGCTTCACCTAACATAGGTTACTTAAGTCATACATTTCATCTTGGACGATACAAAAAACTTATAAAAGATCTGGGAGATACCAATATCTGCCAATACAATCTTTCTAAAATTGGGGAGGGGCTTTCCATTTTAGGAGCTAGACCTCTTTCTATGGGGGCTAGATTTAATTTTCAGATATTCCTTAAGTCTGTATTTGGGATCTCTTCGTACGAAGAGTCTGAAAAGAAACTTTTGGAGTTAGTCCAAGGTCTGGACTTTCAAAAACAGGATCTGATCATACTCGCTCATAATGGTCCTTCCGGTTTGGGAAACAGGGCATCTGATATCTGGGGTTGCGATTTCAAAAAAGAAGAAGGGGACTTCGGAGATAAGGATCTTAGCGATTTTATCCGGAAACTCTCCGGCAAAGGTAAAAGGCCAAAGGTAGTGATCGCAGGGCATATGCACCATTCTTCTAGAAAATTAAGAGTAAAGACTCGAATTTGGAAAAAGAAAGAAGAAGGTATACTATACCTCAATCCTGCGCGAGTCCCTCGTATCTTTTCAGACAAGCGAGGAAATATCTGGCACCATCATGTGGAGTTGACTAGAAAGAACGGGGTCTGGAATGCAGAAGCGAAATATTTGAAGAATGGAACGGAGGAAATTTTTCCCCTCCCTGAGTTTTTAGAGAGGGAGAAAAATCGGATAGAAATAAAAGACTGAATTATTCCGAGAAAGAATCCAGCTTTTGTTTTACTTCCTCGTTTAAAGGCTGCTTTTTGTGGAAGTCGTTTAATAATTTGAGAGCCTCGTCTCTTTTTCCCATATCGGAATAGAGTTCCGAAAGTTCTACCACAGGACGAGGATCCATCGGGAACTTTTTGTGAAGATCCACATAAATTTCCTCTGCCTTGTCTCTTGCACCTTTCATCTTCAAAGAAGAAGCTTTTCCAAGAAGTGCAAAATAGTCCTCACCTTCGGAAAGAATTCTATTAAAACATTCTAATGCTTTATCGAATTCTCCCATACCTCTTAAACTATCCGCATATCTGTTGATGATAAGTTTATTGTCCGGATCGAATTCCAAAATTCTTTCCCAGAACTCGTTTGCTTTGCGGAAATCTTTTTTACCACGATAAGATTCCGCCAAACCGTACAGCGCGAAAAAATTCCTTGGATCTAGGTCTGCTGCTCTGCGATAATAACGGATCGCTTCATCAAAATCTTTGATCTTACGATAACTGTTGCCGATCTCGGTCAGGATCTTGATATTATCCGGTTGGATCACCAAAAGTTTTTCCCACCAGCTGATTGCGTCTTTGTATCTTTGGCAGGCAAAAAATAAATGCCCCAAACCTACGATCACATATTGATCTTTAGGATTGATCTGCAATGCCTGCATATAATATACTTCTGATTCTTTGAAGTTTTTGAGTTTTCTATGAGCGTCCGCAACTCGACTTAAGATGGATGCGTCCGTGATAGTAATATGTCTATATTCTTCTGCTACTTCGATGACCCGATTGAGCAAGTTCATCTCTCTATAACAGTTCATAAGTCCCATGAGGGAAAACTTATTGGATGAATCTTCTTTGATACATCTGTTATAAAAATCCAGAGCCTGTCTGAATTCCTTTCGTTTAAAATGAAGATCTCCCATCCCGACTAAACCGTAAGTATTACTCGGTTCTTTAGCCAGAAGTTCCTTCAATTTAGATTCGGCCTTGTCCCATTGTCTGCTATCCAGAAAACGGTAGGCTTCTTTTGCTAAACTTTTGATTTGAGCAAAATGTGAATCTTCTTCTTCCTTTCCTGCTTGGGGTTTTTCAATAGGCTCGTTCATAGGACCGAAGTTCCTTTTTAAATTTAGAAGGAAGATCCGTAAGATTCTTCATTCAATTTTTTATTTAATATTACTTTGACGGATGAGTAAAGGTTTTCCTTGGTACTAAATCCGTAAAGAAAATTTGAAATTGGAAAAAAAGAGAGAAATCTCGGTTTGCAGTGCATAAACTAATGTGAAAGTCATAGTCCATTCTTCCTTCTTGACAGGGCCCTTACTTCGCATGGAATGGATTCTAACGAGGGAAAGATGCCGAAAACCGAAGCAAAAATCTCCGGTGCCCGTTTGATGGTCGAACTCCTGGAAGAATACGGAGTGGATATCGTCTTCGGATATCCTGGCGGAGCAATTCTGCCATTTTACGACGAATTATATAAAAGTACTAAAATCAAACATATCCTAGTCCGCCACGAACAAGGTGCCATTCATATGGCAGAAGGGTATGCACGTTCTACTGGAAAGCTGGGAGTATGTATCGCTACTTCTGGTCCGGGCGCTACGAACCTCGTAACCGGACTTACAGACGCGAAATTAGACTCGGTTCCTATACTTGCAATTACCGGACAGGTGGCGACCAACGCGATCGGAACAGATGCTTTCCAAGAAGCGGATATTTATGGGATCACGATCCCCATCACAAAATATAACGCACTGATCAAGTCTGCGGATGATATCGCTAGACATTTCCAAGAGGCGACCCTGGTCGCTTTAGGCGGAAGACCTGGTCCTGTTCTTTTGGATTTTCCTAAGGATGTCCAAACGGAACTGACTTCGGTTCGTAAAGTGGATAAACTTAAAATAGATTCTAGACATTATCAAAAACCTCCGATCGGAGGAGATCTGG
Source organism: Leptospira neocaledonica (assembly GCF_002812205.1). Classification (NCBI taxonomy): domain Bacteria; kingdom Pseudomonadati; phylum Spirochaetota; class Leptospiria; order Leptospirales; family Leptospiraceae; genus Leptospira; species Leptospira neocaledonica. The sequence continues at coordinate 187,056 of NZ_NPEA01000008.1, read as the reverse complement.
ATTCTTTCGCGGCGGCATTGAATAAGGCAAAACGTCCTCTTCTTTATGTGGGAGGAGGAGCGATCAATGCAAATGCTTCCAAAGAAATCAGGGAGCTTGCGGAGAAGGGGAATATCCCTGTTACCACAACTCTTATGGGGATCGGAGCTTTTCCGGGCACTCACCAACTTTCCGTCGGAATGTTAGGGATGCACGGGACAGCTTATGCAAACAAGGCTGTATTAGAATGTGATTATATTCTAAACTTGGGAGCTAGGTTTGATGACCGAGTTGCCAAACCCGGTGAATTTGCGGAGAATGCTATTCGCGCTCATATAGATATAGACACCGCAGAATTTAACAAAAGAGTTTCCGTAGATTATCTTTTGCACGGAGACTTGAAAGAAGTTTTAAAAGCACTTATTCCAAAAGTGAATAAGGTAGATCGTCCTGATTGGGTCGGATTTTTAGATACATTAAAGAAAAACCATCCATTAGAATTTGATGATTCTTCCGATACAATTAAGCCCCAAGGTTTTTTACAGAAATTGTACGAAAAAAGTAAGGGAAAGGCGATCGTTTCCACGGATGTGGGACAACACCAAATGTGGGCCGCTCAGTACTATCTTTTTGAAGAAGCGAATCGTTGGCTGACTTCGGGAGGATTGGGTACTATGGGTTATGGTCTTCCCGCAGCCATCGGAGCTAAATTCGGTAATCCTGATAAAACGGTGATCTGCGTTTCCGGAGACGGATCCATCCAGATGAATATCCAGGAATTGGCGACCATCGCAATGTATAAGAAAGGGGTCAAGATCCTGATCTTTAATAATAATTTCTTGGGAATGGTTCGCCAATGGCAGGAACTATTCTATGAGGAAAGATTTTCCGAGTCTGAATGGAATTATAATCCTGATTTCGTAAAATTAGGAGAGGCTTATTCTATCAAAGGATTAAGAATTTCTAATAAATCCGAGATCGACAAGGCATTGGAATTTTTCTTAGAAGATGAGGATGCGAGGATCTTAGAAGTAATGATTCCAGCGGAAGAAAAAGTATTCCCAATGATCCCTGCGGGTAAATCCCAAAAAGACATGATCGAATTTTCCGACACAGTTCGGGCCGGTAAAAAATGAAACATATACTGAAAATTTTGGTAAACAATCATCCCGGAGTGATGAGCCATGTGTCCGGTCTATTTACCAGAAGAAGTTATAATATAGATTCTATCGCGGTAGGTGTTACCCAGGATCCTGAAATTTCAAATATGGTGATCGTAGTCAAGGGTGACGATTCTGTTGTTGAGCAGGTGAAACGCCAACTTCTGAAACTTCCTGATGTGATCGATGTAGAGGATCTTGCATACCATGACTGCATTAGCAGGGAGCTTGTGCTTGTTGTCGTAAAAGTAGAGGATTCGAATCGTACCGAAATCATTTCTATCTGCGAAGTTTTCCAAGCTAAGATCGCTGATTTGACCAAGACCACTATGACTGTAGAGTTTTCCGGAAATACCAGACAGGTGGAACATTTTATGGAAATGATGCAGAAGTATGGAATCCAAGAAATCGCCCGTACTGGCCAGATTGCTTTAAAATACAGATCTAATTAAATCGCTTACATATCGCAGTTTTTGGCTGCCAAATTGATTGTTACAAAATTATTACAATTTGATTACAAATAAATTTGGCTCTGGAAATTAATTTCCTAAGAAGAACAAACGTTTCATCAAAACGAACGATCTATTTCTTCGGATCGTTTTTCTTTTTTACAATTTCGTATCGGAAAGAATTTTTTTTGTTCCATATTTTCAGTTTCCCCATTCTAATTCCCTCCTATGAGTATCAGGGCCAGAATTTCATTATACCTTTCCTTAGTTTTATTTTTAGGTTTCGCAGTACTCACCGCGATCAATTCGGTGATCTCCTACCGTAGTTTGCATTCCGAGATCGAATCCGGTTCGGCATTAAGTGCGGAAAGATACACTTTTGAAGTAAAAGATTACCTGGATTCCGCTATGGGAATGGCCAGAGGTTTTAGAATGCTTCTCATTTTCTCCAATCCTAAGAGAGAAGAAGTAGTAAATACCATGTTGGAGATCCTACATCGAAATCCGAGATGGTTCGGAATGTGGGCGGTGTACGAGCCGAACGCATTCGATGGCCAGGATGCTAAGTATAAAAATACGAAAGGACATGATTCCACAGGAAGATTTGTGACGTATGTTCATTCCGTAAAATCGGTAACAGATGCGGTGATAGAACCTTCTACCAATTATGAGGCAACTGATGGGACTGCAGACTTCTATCAGATCCCTAAAAAGACAATGGAACCTTTGGTAACGGATCCTTACTCATACAATGCAGGTGGAAAACAAGTGCAGATGATCTCCCTTTGTGTTCCTGTGAGTAATGGGGGAAAATTTTGGGGAGTGCTTGGACTAGACATCACGACTGCTCAACTGCAAGAAACAATGGGAAGTATAAGACCTTTTCGTGCCTTAGGATATCTCGCTCTTATTTCTCCTAAAGGAATTTATGCAGCTAACGGTGGTAATCCTGATTTAGTGGGCAAGGTAATTCCTGACGGCGAAGAATTAAAACTAGTACAATCCAAATCGGAAGAGCATGAACGTTTTACCTATGAGTCTGACGGTCATACTCATCATTTCTTTCCATTCAAGATCGGAAAAGGGCAGAAACAATGGATCATGCAGATCAGCATTCCGGATTCCATTTTTACAAAAGAACTTCTTAGTGTACTTTTTCAAAATGCCATCTCTTCTTTACTCATTGTGAGTTTGATTGTCGTTGTTCTTCATTTTATATTCCAAAAATTGATCTCCACCGGATTACTGAAGGCGATTGGATTTTCAGAAGAAATCGCAAAAGGAAATTTACTCGCTTCTTCCGATTATCATCGTAAGGACGAGATTGGCGCATTATTAGCTGCGATGAATACGATGAGAGAACATCTATTCGGCGTAGTGAAAGAGATAGGTGTATCCACTAACAAGTTAGCCGGAACAGCTGAGAAGATGGCTGTTTCTTCCAGAAACTTCTCCGACGTGGCCCAGACACAAGCGTCTGCAGCGGAGGAATGTTCTGCTGCGGTGGAAGAGTTGGCTGCCTCTGCCCAAAACGTGGGTAAGTCCATGCAAAAAGCTGTCTCTAGTATGAGAGAGATTGACGGTAACGTGATTTTATTAAAAGAACAGATCGCAAGTATCAATGCGGAGATGCAAGGTTTAGTAAGTTTGGCTGCTTCTTCCAAGGAAGAGGCTGTTACCGGAGAATCTGCGATGAGCACTTCTAACCGTGCGATGGGTGCGATTGGGGACAGTGCTTCGAGGATCAATGAGATACTTTCTCTCATCACCGAAATTTCTGAAAAAACGAACCTTCTCGCGTTAAACGCAGCGATAGAAGCGGCCAGGGCCGGAGAAGCAGGAAAAGGATTTGCAGTGGTTGCAGAAGAGATCGGAAAACTTGCATCCCAAACTTCCAGCTCTGTGCAGGAAATCGGCGGACTCGTAAATTCTACAAACAATGCCGTTTTGGACGGAAATAATAAAATGGGTGAAGCGTCTCAGATCCTACAAAGGATTAAGGAGAGGGTGGACGAATTTGATAAATCTGCAAAAGCAGTTTTGAGTTCAGTGAAGACCCAGGAATCCAATACAAAAGAGATTGCAGAAAGTGCGAATTCTTTGATGACTTTCAGTCTTCAAATCGAGGAAGCAGTGACCGAGCAAAGGAGAGCAACGGAAGAAATTACCAAAACCATCGTAAATATCTCCGAAGGAACCCAAGAAATTGCAAGCGGCGCCGACGATTTAACTACATTCTCCGGTGATATGCACGGACAATCCGAGCAATTGTCCAATTTGATCGGAAAATTCAAAGTCGGTTAGAAAGAAAAAGCGTTCCAAAATTTCTTTCCAATTTAAGAATGGAGCCCTTATGAGTATTCGGCTCCGAATTTCTTTATATATTTCCATCGTTCTTTTTACCGCATTCTCTTTGCTTGCGGCTTATAATTCCTATTCTTCTTACCAGAATCTAAGAGAAGAGGTGGAACAAAGTTCCGATGTTACCGCGGAAAGATGGACCTTTGAGATCATGGAGCAGCTGAATACTCTCATGGGTTTGATTCGTGGTCTTCGATTCCCTTTAATTTACGCTTCCCCTCCTAGAGAACAGGTGATCCAAACTCTTCGCGAGATCATGAAACGTAACGATGATTATTTCGGGATGTGGATTTGTTATGAACCAAATGCGTATGACGGCAAGGATGCTTTATATAAGAATAAGCTTGGACATGATGAATCAGGCCGTTTTATTCCATATTTAAATCGCGCTCGTGCCAAAGATATCGTGGATCTGGAACCTTTGCGAGATTATAATAATACGGATGGTACTGGAGATTTTTATCAGGTCACTAAAAAGACGGATAAACCTACGGTAGTCGGCCCTTATTCTTATACTGTCAGCGGCAAAGACATTCTGATGATCTCTCTTGTGGTTCCGATCAGCGTGCCTGATCATTTTTACGGCGCCGCAGGTATGGACATAGATCTAAAATATCTTCAGGAAAAGATCGGGAACAAAAAACCTTTTAGGAACAAAGGGCATATCGCTTTTATTTCTCCTGCCGGTTTGTATGCAATCAACGGGGAAAATCCTGAACTACTCGGCAAAAAAATTCCCGACGAAAATGAATTAAAACAATATTTAGAAAATGTAAAAGAAGGAAAAAGATTCGTATATGAGTCGGGTGGAAATACTGCCTATTATTTTCCATTCCATATAGGCAAAGATCCAAAGTTTTGGACTTTGATGGTAAGTATTCCAAATTCGGTATATTATGAAAGTATCGGAGATATCATTTTAAAAGCGGCTCTTTCTTCTTTTCTCATCTTGATCGTCGTATTACTTTCTTTAAATTTAATATTCGATCGATTGGTGAGCTCAGGTCTTTTGAAAGCGATCGGTTTCTCAGATGAGATCGCTAAGGGAAATCTGACTGTTAAGAACGATTATCTTGTAAAAGACGAGATAGGCACATTATTCATGTCTATGGATCAGATGAGGGAAAATCTCCTAAACGTGGTCAAGGAGATGAGATCCTCTTCCGAAAAATTGGGCTCTAAATCAGAAGAGATGGCTGTTTCTTCTAGAAACTTTGCAGATATCGCGCAGACACAAGCTTCTGCTGCAGAAGAATCTTCCGCGGCAGTAGAAGAACTCGCCGCCTCTGCTCAAAACGTGGGCAAGTCCATGGAAAAAGCAGTAGAGAATACCAAAGAGATAGATGGTAACTCTATGCGATTGAAAGAGCAAATCGTAAGTATTAACCAAGAGATGCAAGGCCTTGTTAATCTTGCCGTAGAATCCAAAAGACAGGCAGTAACAGGCGAGAACGCAATGTTTGCTTCCACGAATGCAATGGGGGAGATCGGAGAAAGTGCCTCTAGAATTACGGAAATCTTATCTATTATCACCGAAATTTCTGAAAAAACGAATCTTCTTGCATTAAACGCGGCAATAGAAGCAGCCAGGGCCGGAGAAGCCGGAAAAGGATTTGCTGTCGTTGCGGAAGAGATAGGTAAACTTGCCTCTCAAACGTCTAGCTCTGTACAGGAAATCGGAGAACTTGTAGAATCCACAAATGATGCAGTGATGAACGGTAACTCGAAAGTCGAAGAGGCTTCTCAAATATTAAAAAAATTGAAACAAAGTGTGAACGAGTTCGAGATCTCCGCGAATAAGGTTTTAGTCTCCGTGAAAGACCAAGAGGCCAATACCGGCAGGATCCAAACTAGTTCCAATACTTTAACTTCTTTCAGTATGCAGATCGAAGAAGCAGTTATCGAACAAAAAAATGCTACGAATGAGATCACTAAAACGATCATCAGTATTTCGGAAGGGACCCAGGAAATTGCGGGTGGCGCAGATGATCTTACTACGTTCTCTGGCGAGACCCAAATGTTAGCGGAACAACTTTCCAAACTGATCGAAAAGTTTAAAGTGGATTAAGGTTCCTGATCGGCTAGATCTAAAATTTCGGAATCCAAAAATAGAACCGAACTGGAATTCCATTGAAAAATGGTGCCGTCCAAGCTGCATTTTCCTTCAGACACTTTTTGTTTTAATTTAGAAAGTATCCTTTCTTTTTTGTCCGGAAAATAATCCAGAAAATCTTTTAGATCTACCGGAAGAAATATTCTAAAAACGGATATTAGGATTTCTTCAAATGTATCAGAAGGCTCGTAAGAGGAGGAATTTTTTCCTGTTCCGTTAATATAAGCGGAAGTATTTCTAGGGTTGGAATACCTGCCAGCAGGTAAAAATCCATGGGCACCCGGACCAATCCCTAAATAATATTCGTAGGTCCAATATTTCATATTATGCCTGGAAAAAAGTCCAGGCTTGGAATAATTAGAAACCTCGTATTGAACAAATCCTTTGGATTTTAAAAAATCAGGAAGATCATGTAGGATTTTTTCCTGAACTTCCTCAGCAGGTGGTGCCATCATTCCTGCGGAAACTTTTCTACTGTATTCCGTTCCTTTTTCCACAGTGAGAGCATAAATACTGATATGAGAAACTCCTGAGGCTAAAACTGAATTTGCATCCTCATAAAATTCTTTTTCTGATTGTCCTGGAACTCCGAACATCAGATCCGCACCGTAGTTTTTTATTTTAGAAGTTTGTAATGCTTCTAAAGTTCTGGAATAGGTTTCTGGATCGAAATATCTGTCTAAAAATTTCAGATTTTTGGGGAGAAAGGATTGTATTCCAACATGAACTCTGTTGATTCCAGCATCATAGAGTCCTTGCAGATATTCAGGAGTTACATCCTCAGGATTACATTCTAATGTGATTTCGGAATCGGGAGAAAAATTTAGATTGTCTTTTAAGAATTTTATAAAATCAGCATATCGTGCGTAGGAAGCCTTGGAAGGAGTTCCTCCGCCGAAAAATAAACTATCAAATATATGATCCTGATAGTTCGGAAAGTTTTTCAGTCTTAGTGAAACTTCTTCTTTATATTTGGAAAATAAATTTTCTTCTAAGGGAGAAGGTTCTAATCCTATCCCTTCCGAATAAAAATCGCAGTAACTACATTTATGAACGCAGAATGGGTAATGTACATAGATTCCCGGTCTATTTGTTTTTTGTATGACCGGGAGTCTTGTTTCCAAATTATTTAGTATTCTTACTTACCGAATCTTCTTCAATTTCTGTAGACGCGGAAGCTTTTTTGGGATTCGGCTTTAAGATCAGATCTACTAGAGGGATCTCATTTTTTCTGTCCAAGACGGAATATAATAAAGCCCTTTTGGATTCCAAAGTAGGCGAGAAGGAAAATAAGATTTTTAGATTTGCTGCATCCGGAAGATCCAAGAATGGAGTTCCGTAATGTAAACATACGATTTCAGCTTCCGGAAATTTTTGAGCAAGAGAAAGTGCCAGATCCAATTCAGTTTGAGTAAATGAATTTAAGACTGCACGTTTCGCTTCTTTCTTTTCTAACTTCTTGCGAAGGCCGGCAAGATCCGAATTGGTAATAGTGCGAGTTCTTAGATCGGAGACAAATTCTTCTCCTTTTAAATAGAATACGGTATTCTCAACGGATATTTGTTCGGGGAAGAATGTTTTAGGAAAGGAAACGATTGCCTTTCTGCTTACATCTCTATTTAGAGAATCTTGGTAATATTGTGAGAATAAATTTTCTCTATTTTTATCCTGTTCGATAAAATGATTTTTTAATACTTCCGGAAGTTCTTTCGGGAAAATAGAGTTAGCTTTTCCAGTTTTAGCCACTTCTCCAAACTCAGAAATGATCCCGTATTTTAATTTATAATAAATTTGTCTTTTGACTGCTTCTTTAAGAAGATCTTTTCCTTCTCGTACTAGAGTTCCTTTTTTGTAAGCCTTTAAGATCTGGTCTCTCATGGATTGAGTAGTCGGACCCCAGCTAGTCATTAAAATAATATCCGCACCTGCGATTAGAGCTAGTACTCCTGGATCTTCTTTTTGGTAATGTTCGTCTATTGCGTCCATTTCCATTGCATCAGTAATGATCAATCCTTGGTATTGGAATTCTTTACGAAGTAGATCTCCTAAAATTTTAGAAGAGAGTGTAGCAGGAAAATTCGGATCGATCTTAGGATATACGATATGGGCACTCATGATCGCATCCGCACCATTTTGGATTGCAGTTTGGAATGGAATGAGCTCGAAACTTTTCAATTCTTCCAATGTTTTTTCTATTTTAGGAAGTCCTAAATGGCTATCTACATTGGTGTCCCCATGACCTGGGAAATGTTTGATTACAGGAATGGAACCGCCGAGTCTTGCTCCTTCTTCATAGGAAACTCCCGCATTTAATACGGTTTCTAGATTACTTCCTAGAGATCTGGTATTGATAACCGGATTGAATGGATTATTGTTTATATCCATATCAGGAGCGAATAAAAAGTTTAATCCCAGTTTTCTCAATTGGTATGAAGTAACAAAGCCCACTTTTTTGGCCATGTCCTTGTCCTTGGTCTGGCCGAGTGCCATTGCTCCAGGGAATTGAGTTACTCCGTCTTTCACACGGATCACTCTTCCGCCTTCTTGGTCTACGGAGATAAGCAATGGTAATCCAGTATTTTCTAATGCACTTGTTTGTAGGTCTTTGTTCAAGGATTTGATCTCGGACTTGGAACCTAAGTTTCTTCCGAATAAGATAACTCCACCGGGTTTGATTGTCTCGATTTCTTTTTTAGCGATTGGATCTAAAACGGTTCCAGGGATGGCAACATGGATCACCTGACCAACTAATTCTTCCGGGCTGAGTTTGGAACTGATCTCCTCGGCTTGACGGAGCATTCCTTCTTGGATTTCCTGGGCTTGGAGTTCACTTCTGAATTGGCCCAACCAAAAAAATAAGAAGATTAAGAAAGCGGCAGAAATGCCTGCGACTAAAAACCGTTTGAACATACTTACTAGATCCCAATCGGTTGTGTATTCGTAAAGCAGAACTTAAAGCCCTAGTTTTTGGGACCTTGGCTGGATCTGATGGGTCGGATTGGAGATAGGAGAAAAAATGAGCCGTTTATCGTATTATAGATTTTTTAGTATTTTAATACTCTTCTCTTTGGTTGCTTCTTGCAATAAAGAAGGATCAGAACAAGAACAGCAGACTTCTCTTAAAATGGAAACAAAAACAAACGGTAAAAAAATCCTATTTTTCGGAGATAGTTTGACTGCGGGTTATGGGTTGAATGGGCCTGAAGAATCCTTTGTTCACCTAGCTGCCTTGGAACTTCAAAAAAAATATCCGGATCTGCAATATGTAAACGCAGGAGTGAGCGGAGATACGACATCCGGAGGACTTGCAAGACTGGACTGGGTATTGAATACAAAGTACGATGTATTCGTCCTGGAGCTCGGTGCAAACGATTCTTTAAGAGGACTGCCTACAAAGATGACGGAGGAAAATCTTACACGGATTATCCGAGAAGCCAGATCAAAATATCCTTCCATTAAAATTTTGTTAATCGGGATGAGAACACTTCCGAATATGGGACCTCAGTACGCGAAAGAATTTGCGGCTCTCTTTCCAAGGATCTCTAAAAAGGAAAAGACCGAGTTTATGCCATTCTTGCTGGAAGGAGTTGCCGGAGACAGAAGGTTAAACCAAGATGATGGGATCCATCCCACTGCAGAAGGTCATAAGATCCTTTCCAAACATCTAGTTCCTTATTTGAATAAACTATTGAAATAGTTCGAGCCTCCAATCATATAAAGTCCTATAAACTTCGTAAATGCTTGCTTTCTAATTTCAGATGGGAGATAACTCACCCGGGGACAGGAACAAGAAATGGTACGCCAACATTATAGATCATGCACTTTATGCGAAGCTATGTGCGGACTGAGACTAGAGATAGAGGACAATGTAGTAGTCGCAGTCAGAGGGGATAAAGAGGATAAGTTCAGTAGAGGCCATTTATGCGCCAAAGGACCTGAACTTAAAAATTTATATGAGGATCCGGACCGACTAAAATTTCCTTTAAAACGTACAGAAAACGGATGGGAGAAGGTAGACTGGGTCACAGCTCTCAGTGATATCGCTGCAAAACTTGTAGAGATCCAAAATAAATATGGAAATGATTCCATCGCAGTTTATAGCGGAAACCCGAGTGTTCATAATTACGGTTCTATGTTATTCGGCCAAAGGTTTATCGGACGTTTAAGAACTAAAAATAATTATTCTGCAACTTCTGTAGACCAACTTCCTCATCAATTACTTTCCTATTGGATGTTCGGCCATCAACTTCTGGTCCCGATTCCGGATATAGACAGGACAAATTTCTTTTTAATCTTAGGCGGAAATCCATTTGCATCTAACGGAAGTTTAATGACTGTTCCGGATGTAAAAAAGAGACTCAAAGAGATCCAAGAAAGAGGAGGAAAATACGTAGTTATAGATCCTAGAAAAACTGAAACTGCAGTGCACGCAGACGAACATCATTTTATTCTACCTGGGACCGATGCATTCTTCTTACTTTCCATTATAGATGTGTTATTTAAGAAAAAATTAACAAAGAAAAATTCTTTCATTAAGGAAGAAGATCTAGAAAAACTCAGATCGATCGCTGCAAAATATCCTGCCTCCGAAACTGAAAAGCTGACAGGTATTTCCACAGAAACTGTGGAACGGATTGCACTCGAATTTTCCAAAGCGAACGGTGCAGTATGTTATGGTCGTGTTGGAGTTTCTACACAGGCTTTCGGTGCACTTTGCCAATGGCTGATTAATTCTATCAATTGTATTACAGGAAATATGGACTCTGTAGGAGGTGCAATGTTCACACTCCCTGCGGTGGATATGATCGATCCTAAAGGAGTGATGAAAAGTTCTCCCGGAAGTTTTCATACCTACGGTTCTCGAGTCAGAGACTTACCTGAATTTAACGAAGAATTACCAGTTGCTGCACTTGCAGAAGAAATTTTGACCCCGGGACAAGGTCAAGTCAAGGCGCTCGTAACTTCTGCAGGAAATCCTGTACTTTCTACTCCAAATGGTTCTCAATTGGAGAAGGCAGTCTCGAATCTGGAATTTATGGTAAGCGTGGACTTTTATCTAAATGAGACTACAAAACACGCTCATTATATTCTTCCACCGAGCTCGGCTTTGGAACATGACCATTACGATTTGGTGTTTAATGTTTTTGCGGTACGAAATACTGTAAGATATAACCAACCTGCATTCGAACCGGAAGAAGGGATGTTGCATGATTGGGAAATTTTTTCGGATCTAACCAAAAGAATAGAGCTGTTAAAATCCGAAAAACCTTTACCTAAAGAATTGATCAAAACCAAGATCACTCCTTCTGCAATCATAGATCACGCTTTGAAGTCTGGCCCATACGGAGAAAAATCTGGATCTTCCGTCGGAATGAGTTTGGAACTTCTGAAAAACAGTCCTCATGGAGTGGACCTGGGAGCATTGAAACCTTGTTTTCCGGAAAGACTTTGGACAGAAGATAAGATGATAAGACTTACTCCGAAAGAAGTAGTTTCCGATCTGGATCGATTGGCCAAGTACGGACAAAAACTTCTCGCAGACAAAAAGGAAAACGGCTCTTTCTTGCTGATAGGAAGAAGACATTTACGAAATAATAATTCATGGATGCATAATCTTCCCAAACTGATGACCGGAAAAGATCGCTGCACGCTGATGATCCATCCGGAAGATGCAAATTTACTCGGAATCAAAGAAGAAGAGGAAGTTTTTGTAGAATCCAGAGTTGGTAAGATCGGACTACCTGCTGAAATTACAGAAGAAATGATGAGAGGTGTCGTAAGTATTCCTCACGGATTCGGACATGCTAAGGAAGGAGTTTCTTTACAAGTTGCTTCTAAATTTGCGGGATCCAGTATCAACGATCTGACTGATGATCAGGTTTTGGATGAACTATCCGGAAATGCGGCCTTTAGCGGCATTCCAGTGTTTTTAAGTAAAAGATCCGCTTAGGCCTGAAACAAATCCGCCCGGGAATTCGGGCGGTCTTAAAAATTAATTTTTGTCGTAAGCTTCCTGTAGTTTAGAAATATCTATCTTATGCATTTGTAACATTGCCTGCATAACTCTTTGCGCTTTTTCTTGGTTTTTATCATATAGATATTTCTCCAGGATTGGAGGAATGATCTGCCAAGATAGACCGAACTTATCTTTTACCCAACCACATGGTTGTTTAATTCCACCCGAGGCAAGTTTTTCATACAGATCATCTATTTCTTCTTGGGTTTCCGCACTGATATAAACTGAAAATGCCTCCGTAAATTGGAAATGAGGGCCTCCAGTGAAAGCCAAAAACTTCTGGCCTTCTATCACAAAACTGGCGGAAACCATTCCTCCCCCTAGTTTTGTGAGATTTTCTATTTTCATATTTTTGAATATACCAGAATAGAATTGAAGAGCTTCTTCCAAACCCTTATCGAACATTAAAAATGGAGTGGCCTTTTGCATATTCTTATCCTCTACGCTTTAGGTAAATGAATCCACCTAATAAAGACAAAGGAATAGAAATTACGATCAACCCGATAGAATACCAAGCCGGGCCTTGGTCTCCCATTTGTATATGACCCAAGGTGCTTGCGATTGTTCCTATCACACCTAATGTGATTACGTGCCCAATCGGATTATGAGGAGCAAGTTTTGCAGTAAAATATCCACCTAAAATTGCAAGAGCCAAACGGTAGGAGCTCGCAAGAAGGAATAAGCCATCGGACATTCTTTCTCCCATCGGAGGATAACAATTGGTAACATGTAATACTGCATCGATCGCTATTGCAGGTATAACGTTGATCAAAATTCCCGTAAAAACGGCTCCAATACTTTTTAAGATCGAAATAGTTTTTGCATTCATGATTATTTTTTTCCTTCTAAGGTAATAGTATTGAGTAAAGTTTCCAAACGATTATAACTTTGGGAAGCTCCCCCTTCCATCGGGGATTTAATAACTAGATCTCTTCCTTCTTTGGTTTCATAAAGAACATTGATAGTAACATATGTCCTGCCGGATTTTTCGACAAATGTTGTCGTGAGTAAAGCTTCGCCAGGATACCAAGGTTCATCGAAAGATTCGGTATGGACTAGTTTGTCTGGTCCGGAAATTTCCTTATAGGTTCCTCCTGCTCCCATTGTAGATCCGTCTTTTAGAAACATCCAAACATATCTATATTTTCCGCCGACTCTTAGATCTACTTCGCATACATCTAAGGTCCAGCCGTCAGGACCGTATAACCAACGTTTGATTAATTCAGGCTTTGTAAAACAGTCGAATACCAGATTTTTCTCGGCATCGAACTCCCGAGTCATTACTAGTTCTCTGTCTCCTTTCGCTTCTACCTTTAAGGTTCCAATAAAGCTCATTCTATTCTCCTTTTTTATTTTTACGTTTAGGGGAAGTTTGTTTAGAAAGTTTTAATTCTTCTATCAGTGAATCCAATTGATTGAATCTTCCTTCCCAGAACTTTCTATAATTTTCCAACCATTCGGTGGCTTCTGCCAAAGGTTTAGCTTCTATTTTGCGTAATCTTTTTTGTGCGTCTTTGATCCCGGAGATGAGTCCCGCTCTTTCCAAAACTTTTAGATGTTTAGAAATTGCTGGTTGGCTCATGGAGAACGGTTTAGCCAGATCCATTACGGAAACCTCTCCGTTGGCTAAACGTGCCAGGATCGCCCTTCTGGTTGGGTCTGAGAGGGCGGCAAAAGTCGCATCTAATCGATTCGAATGACTAAGTGCATGATTCATATTTTATATAACCATATGGTTATATATTCAAAATAAGCAAGTACTTTTTTAGGAAATTATTTTCGAAATCGTTTGTAGTTAAGAATGTGACGGAAGAGGAACTATGGAGCAGATTGAAGTTCATATATTGGCATTTAACGAAGTGGAAGTTTTGGATCTTTCCGGTCCTTACGAGGTGTTTTCCATTACAGAGAATGAGAATAAGGAGAAATTATTCAAAGTTTCCATAGTTGCGGAGAAGAAGGAACTCCTATATGCAAGGAACCGTTTTCCTGTATTTCCTCATCTGACTTTGGAAGAGGCAGGCGTGCCGGATATTTTAGTGATCCCCGGAGGATACGGAGCAGAAGAAATCGAAATCCATAATAAAAAATTACTGGGATGGATCAAGGAAATGGAGCCTAAGGTAAAGATCTTAGCTTCTATTTGCACAGGCGCATTTTTATTAGCAGAGGCTGGTATTCTGGATGGACTGGAAGTCACCACTCATTGGATGGACCAAGATACTCTTCGTAAAAATTATCCTAAGATTAAAAAAGTAGCCAATGAAAAATTTATAGACCATGGACATATTTTGACTTCTGGCGGAGTTTCCAGAGGGATTTTGATGTCCTTATATCTGGTGGAAAAATTAGTGGGAAAGAAGATTTCAGAATTTACAGCAAGAAGAATGGAATTTGATTCGTACCTTCCATCTTAAAGCAAAGGTAATGTATAAGTATGAGTCCCGGGATCTTATTTTTAAAGAATCTCTTCTAAGGCCAAAATTTTTCTTCCACCTTGTAGAGAATATGCAGTAAGCCCTGCTTCTTTGAGAATTTTTACCGCCTTTTTGGATCGTATTCCTGATTCACAAATTGTAATATAGATCTTTTCTTTAGAAAAACCGAATGCGGTATCTAAAGAAAGTTCAGAAAGTGGAGAGAAGATCGAATTTTCGATCGGACTTTCTTTTCTCTCTTCCGATTCTCTTACATCTAACAAAATATATTTCGGGTCCTTCTTCCATTCTTTCCAATAAGAAAGATCGATTTCGTCTTGAAATGTCAGTTCTTCTCTTTTGCCGGAACCACATTCAGTACAATTCGGATCCGCTTTCAGAAATGTTTCATACAATAATGGGGACTCCCATTCTAATTGGAATGTAGAATGAGTGGGGGATTTTTCCGGAAAAAGTAAGTATTGAATAGCGAAGGATGCCTGGTATAATCCTGCAATCGCAGTCTGGACTCCTAAAACTCCTCCGTCTTCGCAGGAAAGAAGTTCGGATCCTTCTAAATTTGGATACAAACATTTATAACAAGGTTTTCCTTGAGGAGAGAAGATCGCTACTTGTGCGCTTGTCCTAAAAACGGAAGCAGTGACTAAAGGTCTTTGGGTTTGGATGCAGAATCGATTGATCGTATATTTAGCCTGGATCTGGTCTGTACAATCCAGAATAATATCCCAATTTTCGAATATACTCGGATCGATCTTTTCTGAAAAAATTTCAGTGAATGTCTCTATTTGGATGCCCGGGACCCGAGCTTGTATATATTCCTTGGTTGTATCCGTTTTTTTCTTACCGATATCGGAAAGAGTGAATGCGGTTTGTCTATGTAGATTACTCAGTTCTACAGTATCAAAATCCCAAAGACCTAGTTTTCCCACACCGGCTGTTGCTAAATGCAAAGAAGCAGGGGAGCCTAGACCTCCGAGACCGATTACCAATGCTGATTTTTGGAGAAGTGCCTTTTGACCGGATTCTCCTAAAAATGGCAATTTAGTTTGTCTGGAAAAATACTTCTTCTGTTCCGGACTCATCTAAGGAAAGGATCTTATATTTTCGCAGGTCCGACAAGACTTTTTAATTGGCTTTCATAAGTGTCCGGGTATGGTAAGCTTGGACATCGTGGACGCCTACGGTCGAAAATTCGAGGTACTTAGAGTGAGTGTTACATCCTCTTGCGGATTCGGCTGCGTGTACTGCGCTCCTGGTACAGCCTTAAATGGAGAAGGTGCGCATGGTTCTTTTTTAAGCGCGGAACTTCTTCGTAAAAACATTCTTCTTCTTTCTCGTAAAATTTTACTTAAAGAGATCCATTTGACCGGTGGAGAGCCGACTCTTCATAAAGATCTTCCAAAATTGGTCCAAGTCGCAAAAGAGGAGAAGATCCCGAACATCGCACTTACCTCTAATGGATTTTTTAGAGACGGTCTTATCCGAGATCTAAAACTTGCAGGTCTAGACAGAATGAATTTTTCCTTGGATTCACTTTCCCAGGAATCCTTCTCTTTGATCTCAGGCAAAAATCTTCCGGTAATTCGTTTATTAAATAGGATAGAAGAAGCAATCGGAGAAGGATTGGAAGTAAAACTGAATTGTACTGTATTAAAAGGTTATAATGAAGAACAGATCCGTCCTATTCTCCGCTGGGCAGGTGAAAGAAATCTTCCGATCCGGTACTTGGAACTTATGAAGATGGGACCTCTTAGGGCAAAACATTCCGAGTTATTTTTCTCCGCAGCAAAGATCAAAGAGGAACTTGGCCAAGAATTCGATTTTGAATCGGAGAATACTCCTATCGAGTCCACTGCAAAATATTATCGCACTTCTGAAAATTATAGATTCGGGATCATCGCAAATCATACGGAACCATTTTGTGACGGTTGTAATCGACTGAGAATGGACCATTTGGGAAAAATTTACGGTTGTTTGAGCGATTTCCGTTCTTTTCCGGTTTCGGAAAATGAATCCGAGTTAGAACATTCCTTAGATCAGGCAATGAAAACCAAAAAAAACGAGTTTACCGGAAGTGAACTCTCAATGAAATACATAGGCGGATAGATGGATATTCAACTTTTGTTTTTTGCCGCAGTCAAAGATCATTTTCCGGATCTTAAAAAAATAGAAGTCTCTGAAGGAGATTCTATTTTACATCTACGTAATATTCTTACTCATACGAATCCAGGTTCTGAATCCATTTTGAAAGTCAGCAGATTTGCAGTGAACCAAACTATCGTAGGTGATAATTTTGTTCTGAGGGAAGGTTCGGTAGTCGCAGTACTTCCTCCTTCCAGTGGCGGTTGATATGTCCGTATTAGAAACGTATTCTCATATTTCCTCTTCTCCTATTTTTGTTTCTTCCCAGATGCCTGATATTCCTGAGATAGGAGGTTTTGTTGTATTTTCTGGGATTGTACGAAATCTAAACGAGGGGAAGAAGGTCACTCACTTAGAATATGAGGCGTATGCTCCTATGGCAAACGAGATGATTTCGAGTATTCTTGCTGACGCTCGCAAAAAATGGGACCTTCTTCATGCAAACTGCATACATAGAATCGGAAAACTGGAAATATCAGAGATCGCGGTTATAGTCGAAACCGGATCCATGCATAGGGCAGAGGCTTACGAGTCCAATCGTTATATCATAGATAGGGTAAAACACGAGGTTCCGATCTGGAAAAAGGAATTTTATAGTGACGGTTCTTCCCAGTGGTCGAAGGGCTGCGTACATGAGAGCCATTGATACGGTAGGGATCGTACTTGCAGGTGGAAAAAGTTCCAGAATGGGAAGGGATAAATCCTTCTTATCCTTAAAAAGCCAAAAGTTCTTTCTATTAGAATCTTATAAAAAACTAAAATTCTTATGCAAAAATGTACGTGTTTCCATTCGAGAAGAGCAAAGAGAAGAATATTCTAAACATATAGAAAATGAATACCTGATATCTGACTCTATCTCAAATCTGCAAGGTCCTCTTCAGGGGATTTTTAGTTCTTTTCTTCTTTTCCAAGACGATCCTAATATTCGAAACTTTTTGGTTTTAGCCGTTGATATTCCCTACATGAGGATCAAAACCTTAGCTAGGTTATATTCTAAAAAAGAAATGGTCGGTTCGGGGATTTTTTACCGAACCGAAGAAGGAATTGAACCGTTATGCGGTCTTTATTCTTCCGAGTATCTCAGGTTTTTATTCCAAGAATTCGAAAAAGGGGCCTTAAATTCCTTTTCTCCTAAAGTTCTGATCGAAAGGGGAAATCCTTACCTTTTGGAAGTTTCGGAAGATGAAAAATTTTCATTTATTAACCTGAATTCTCCAGAGGATCTGAGGGCTCCAAAGTCCTAAGTTTCAGGTCAAAAACCGATTTACATGGGCCCTGAGAGAGAAATCATGGTTCTACCAACCATGCGGGAATAGCTCAGTGGTAGAGCACCTCCTTGCCAAGGAGGGGGTCGCGGGTTCGAATCCCGTTTCCCGCTTACAGAAGTCCTCCGCCTTCTGTCTTCTGAGACCATGGAATTCAAGACAAAAAAAAATCAAAACGCATCCGTAGACCTTAAGTTAACCTTTGATAAGAACGATCTGGAAAAGGCGTTCGAAAAGACTTATAAAGAAAAACAAAAGGATCTCAAAATCCCGGGCTTCCGTCCCGGCAAGGCACCGATCGAAATGGTAAAACGCCATTTGGGAGACTCGGTAGCAAACGACGCAATCAATCTTCTACTATTAGAGACCGTCAGCGAACTTGCAGGAAAACTGGAACACAAGATTGTCCGTTTCCCTAAATTTACAGTCGAGGACTATGTTCCCGAAAAAAGTTTAGTGGCAACTGCGGTCTATGATACTGATCCGGAAGTTTCCTTAGGGAAATACAAAAAGATCAAGATTAAACTTCCTGAAGTACAGGTGACCGACGAGGATATCACCGAAGAACTTCAGTTCGTTCGTAAACAACTTGCCAGAAAACTTCTTAGAGAACCAGTCGAAGGAGCCGAGAACGGCGATATCGTAGATATGGAATTCGAAGTGAAGGAAGAAGGGCAGGAGCCTAAGAACGCTAAAAACGGTTCAAGCGATTATAAATTAGGAGAACCGAATAATCTTCCTGGTTTCGACGATAATCTGTTCGGGATCAAGACCGGAGAAACTAAGAACTTCTTCTATACGTATCCAAGCGATTATCCTAGAGAAGATCTGGCCGGCAAGAAGATGGAATTCGCCATGACCTTAAAGGCGATTTATAAAGAAGTTCTTCCTGAATTGGACGATGATCTTGCCAGCGAATACGATGGTTCTTCTTCTTTACAAGTTTTGAAAGATAAGGTCAAAACCGATCTACAAAAGAATTATACCGAAGCGGTAAAATCCAAGAAGATGGAAGAGATCTATAAGGAACTGGTTGCAGATTCCAAGTTTATTTTCCCTGACTCTTATCTTACCGAAGAATCAGAGCATGTGTATCAGAATATGATGCAAGATGTTTTAGGAAGGGGCCAGGCCAGAATTCCTAAAGAACAGATCCCAAGTATCGAAAAATACGCAGAAATGGTAGGAAAACCTTTAGAAGAAGTACGGGATTCCTTTAAAACCATAGCCGAAAATAGACTGAAAGGGTATTTCTCCAGACAGAAACTCGCTTCCACCGAAAATATTGTTTTGACGGACGAGGATTTCGACCGGGAAATCTCTACCCTTGCCTCAAGATACGGTATGCCAGACGCCGATTTTAAAAAAGAATTGGAAAAAGGTAAACTTCTGGAATCTTACCGGGACAATTTTTTAGCAAAAAAGATAGACGATACCCTCTTCCAGCTTGTAGAAAAGAAATACAACGAGAAGATGAGTATCCGTCAGCTAAAGGAATTCCTTTCTAATAAGGAAACTGGAGAAGTATGGCAATAATTCCTACAGTTATAGAGCAAACCGGTCGCGGAGAAATGCGGTATGACGTATTTTCCCGCCTCTTAAAGGACAGAATTATCTTT
Source organism: Leptospira neocaledonica (assembly GCF_002812205.1). NCBI lineage: Bacteria > Pseudomonadati > Spirochaetota > Leptospiria > Leptospirales > Leptospiraceae > Leptospira > Leptospira neocaledonica. Next base: position 167,514 of record NZ_NPEA01000008.1, on the reverse strand, counting down.
CTAGGTGACGCAATTTCTGACGATTACGCGAACGTAATCATCGCCCAACTACTGTTCCTGGACGCGGAAAATCCGGACAGAGACATCTATTTATATCTAAATTCCCCGGGCGGATATGTATCTTCCGGGCTTGCCATTTATGATACTATGCAGTATATTAAGGCCGACGTTCGTACACTTTGTATTGGTCAGGCTTCTTCTATGGCGGCACTTCTTCTGGCAGGCGGGGCAAAGGGCAAAAGATCAGCTCTTCCTCATTCTAGGATCATGATGCACCAACCCACAGGCGGAGCAACAGGCCAGGCTTCCGATATCGCTATCCAAGCGAAGGAAGTTCTGAAACTGAAACAAGTGCTGAACGGGTTGTACTCTAAACATACGGGCAAAACAATCGAAGAAGTTCAAAAAGATACCGAAAGGGATCTTTACATGACTCCGGAAGAAGCCCAAAAATACGGGATCATTGATTCCGTAATTTCTATAGAGCGTCAAAAGAACTGATAGGGGGATCCCGTGGCAAAAAAACCGACCGGAACCAATAATAAACAAAAATTATTTTGTTCGTTCTGCGGAAAGGAACAAGACTCCGTAAAACGACTGGTTGCTGGTCCAGGTGTTTATATTTGCGACGAGTGTATCTCTCTCTGTAATGAGATCATTGCAGAAGAACCTGAGCAGGAAAAAGAACGCACAGAACTTTTGGGAGAAGTCCCTAATCCTGCCGCTATCAAAGCGATCCTAGACCAATACGTAATCGGACAAGACCATGCTAAAAAAGCTTTGTCCGTTGCGGTTTATAATCACTACAAAAGAATTTATCTCAAAGACAAAAAAGCAGATATCGAATTAGAAAAATCGAATATTCTTCTGATAGGACCTACAGGTTCCGGAAAAACTTTATTAGCTCAAACACTTGCAAAGATTATTAAAGTTCCGTTTGCGATCGTAGACGCAACCGCGCTCACCGAGGCCGGATACGTAGGGGAGGATGTGGAAAATATCATCCTCAAATTGATCCAGAATGCGGACAATGATATCAAAAAGGCCGAGATCGGGATCATCTACATAGACGAAGTAGATAAGATCGCTCGCAAATCGGACAGCGCATCCATCACAAGAGACGTGAGCGGAGAAGGTGTACAACAAGCTCTTTTAAAAATTATAGAAGGAACCGTTGCAAACGTTCCTCCTCAGGGTGGAAGAAAACATCCTCACCAAGAATATCTGCAAGTAGATACGAAAAATATTCTATTCATTCTAGGTGGAGCATTCGTTGACCTGGATAATATCATCAAAACCAGAACCGGTGTAAAAACGATCGGATTCGGCAGCGACGAAAAAGACGGCAAGATCTTAAGAGATGAGAGCAAAGGTGAGATTCTAGCTCGAGTAATCCCAGAAGACTTGATGAAATTCGGATTGATCCCTGAATTTATAGGTCGTATGCCTGTGATCGCAACTCTACAAGATTTGAGTGTAGAAATGCTCAAACGTATTTTCAGAGAGCCTAAAAATGCAATTTTACGCCAATACACTAAGATCCTAGAAATGGAAAATGTAAAACTTTCTTTCGAAGAAGGTGCGATTGACAAAATCGCTCAGCTTGCTATCGAAAGAGAGTCCGGTGCCAGAGGACTACGTGCTATCGTAGAAAATCTGATGCTGGATCTGATGTATGAAATTCCTTCTCGCAAAGACGTAGAAGAAGTGATTATTACAGAAGATGCGGTCAGTGGAACCAAACCTCCAAAATTAGTTCTGAAAAAAGAACCAAAAATCGCTTAAAAGACACTTAACTTCACTACTATTTTGAGGGATTCTCCGGATATTTGTCCGGTTTGTCCCCATAGGGATATCTTCTATAATTAAAATTCCATACTCTCGTATATATAATCATTGCTCATAACGTGTCTATTTTTATGTTTGAAAAATCCGTCATTACAGAGTCACTTCATGCAATTTATGGCATGTTGGATGAATGCTTGATGGAAATAATTCAGGCTAAACAAGAATTCGAAAATGTGCCTATTTTTGCGTTCTTTTATATCACAGACAGGAGACTATGAAAAAAGCAAGTTTACTATTACTATTATTGTGGGCATTTAGCTCATGTACTTATGCGTTAAAAGTCCAGAATATAAACGATTATTATGCTAGCTATTCTGCAGGCGTAAAAAAACACCGCATCGGAATTCAAGTACAAGCTAGGAATCAGATAGAAGAAAAACACATCGAGGAAGTCGTAATCGCACTTCGCGCGACCGGTAATTTCGAAATATTATTCCCATATAATCCGGCAACAAAAGCGGATTTAATAATAGAAGTTTCCCCGATTGTAAAATACGACGGTTCAATTGCGAACTACTTCATTAGCTGGCCGGGTGTATATATCTTTATGCCAGGTTGGAATGGTTATAAGTATTATGCAAATTTAGATACCAATTACAGTATCAAAAAATCGAATAATCAGGTATTAAAACAAGGAGTCATTCCAGTTAACTATAAGATTAACCAATCGGATATAGGTAGAACCTGGGTAGAAGGAGTAGACTGGCTCTTAACATTAGGAGTAACCTCCTTAATCGCAGGCTTTTTCTATACTTCTTTTGATGATGATATCCAAGGTGATCTATTTAGAAACTATGGCCAAGCTTACGGCAAATTTATAGCTAATAAATTGAGCCAAGAAATCATCGCTGTAGAACAGCATTAAAATGTATAGGGGATTAGGAGATTTAATCCTAATTCTTTTATAATTTGATCAGAATTCTTTGCACATAGATTTTTTTATGAGCAAAGAATTCTATAAATCTTTTCCTCTAGTTTTCAGTACCCTTTAATTCAAACTAGCGATATCTATCACAAATCTGTAACGCACATCGCTTTTAACGACTCTTTCATAAGCCTCATTTACTTTTTGGATCGGGATCAATTCAATATCGCTGGTGATATTATGCTTTCCGCAAAAATCCAACATCTCTTGGGTTTCTGCGATTCCACCGATTAGAGAGCCGGCAAGACTTTTACGACCGGCAATCAGAGAGAATGCTCCGATTGGCACTTGCTCATCCGGAACACCTACAACTACCATAGAACCATCTATTCTCAATAAACTGAGATAAGCGTTCCAGTCCATAGGCATAGAAACGGTATTGATGATCAGATCAAAACGTCCTCTTAACTTGGCGAATGTGCTTTTTTCTGAAGTAGCATAAAAATGATCTGCGCCTAAACGTTTTGCATCTGCTTCCTTTTTATTGGATTGGCTGAGTACAGTAACTTCTGCACCTAATGCGTGAGCGATCTTAACACCCATATGGCCAAGTCCACCAAGACCGATGATCGCTACTTTTTTACCTGGGCCTGCTTTCCAATGAGCAAGAGGTGAATATAAAGTAATCCCGGCGCAAAGTAGGGGAGCCGCTGCATCGAGAGGAAGATTATCAGGAATTCTTAATACATAGTTCTGATCCACTACGATCTTATTAGAATATCCGCCATACGTTGGAGTCTTTCTATCCTGTTCTCTTCCATTATAAGTGGCGCTCATTCCTGTTTCGCAGAATTGTTCCAAACCTGCTTTGCATTGTTCGCATTCTCTGCAAGAGTCTACGAAACATCCGACTCCTACCTTATCACCTACTTTAAACTTTGTAACTTTTGCGCCGACTTTCGATACAACACCTGTTATCTCATGTCCTGGGACCATGGGGAAAATGGATCCTCCCCATTCGTCTCTTGCTTGGTGTATATCCGAATGACAAATACCACAGTATTGAATATCGATGACTACATCTTCGTCTTTAGCGTCTCTTCTATCAAATTGAAAAGGTGCCAAAGGAGCCTTTGAAACGGCGGCAGCATAACCTTTTGATGGGATCATTTTGTTCCTCGTTTTGGATTAAATATTGTATGAACTTCAAGTGGAAGGAAATTCGGAAATTTTCAGTCTGAAAATTTCCCTAGTTAGACAAGAAAGGATACGCTTTGTTTTATATTTTTAGATCTATTCTGAAAAATGAATATTAGTCTGTGGTCGATCGCAAGGTTCACATAGAGATCACGAAGTTTACTTTGAGCCACGGAGCGGTTTTCACACAGAGACACGGGAGTCACAGAGAGTTTTCAAATTTTAAAGTCTATTTTAGCCGAGATTTATAATCTCAGAGGCTTTGTGCCTCTGTGTGACAAAAACACTGTATCTCTTTTTTCCTTTGTGTCTTTAATCCCTGACTCTGCCAACGGTCAAAATAGCCGCCTTAGAAAGTCCCTTTTTGCCCGATTCCATTTCTAAAAATCTACCGAAGTCCAAAGTGAGTTCTCTGGAGTTCTTATATTCTCTTCCCGAACTCCAGTTTTGGAGTTGGATGAGAAGTGGGGCTACACCAGCGGAGCTTGTTAGTTCAGTCAGTCTATCGCTTAGGAATACTAAATATTCTCCAGGTCTGACTTTTATCTTTTTAACATCCCTTGTAGTACTTCTAAAATCATAAAATACTTGTTTAGAGATCGGTAATGTGGTCGTTTTACCGCTCTGGTGGACGAGAGCAGGAAGTTTTTGGAACTGTAAAATACCGGCTTCTCCGTTCCTGGTCTCTAAATAGAAAAGTGTTAGGTTTAGATAAGAGATCGGCGTGGATCTGAGTGCACGATCCATTTTATAGAGTAGATCTTCTCCTCTTAAGCCGGTGGTTTCTTGAGCGAGAGAGATCATACCTTCTAATCTTGCCTTAAGAGAAGACTCAATTGCTCCATGGTTCGGGAAACCTGCTAATACTCCAAAACAGCCGTCAGCGGTGGGAATGATATTTGCATAATCTGAATCCCCACTGTCGCTAGAGCGAGGAAATACGGTAATGTCCAGATTTTTGATCTTATGAAGCCTAATCTTATGGAAAAATTTCTGGATCTGGTCGGAGAGCTCTCTTTCCTTTTTGTTTAAGGATTCCTGGGAAACGGTTTCTTCTTTGGTCTTTTTCTGATAAAGAGCGATCCGGAAATGTCTAGCAAGTTCACCTAATTCGTCTTCTCTTTCAATTTCTCCCGAATCCTCATACACATCTTGCGTCCAGTTCTGTAAAAGTTGGGAAATAGATTTGAGAGATTTAAAACTTAAATTTAAAAGATAATAGGTGAGTATTCCAAGTATAACAGAAAAGAAAAGTCCGACACTTAGGCGGATCCAAACGAATGCTCTTAATTCTTTTCTGATCTCTTCTCCAAAAAGAAAATCATCTAAAAGTAGATAAGATAAAAATAATACGAAAGAAGCAGTAAAAGAAGCGAATGCTAATTTATGCTTGGACTGGATATTCGGAAACAACTCATTTCCTCTCTATGATTGCGATGAGCACCAACGAAATCGCAAACAAGACAAGTAGTGGAACGAATAACATCAACATGGAGATTACGTCCGGTCCAGGGGACAAGACTGCCGCTGCAAATGCGATTCCTATGAATGCTTCTCTCCAATGTTTGAGTAAAAAAGAAAGTTTTAATATTCCAACGGCCGCGAGTAAAACCATGATCACCGGAAGCTGGAAAGACAATCCGAAGATCAGATGCATATTAAAGAATACATCATAGTACTCGTCTATCGGGAGCCTAGTTTCTATATCTAAAGGGCGAACAGTGACTAAAAATATTTTCAGGAAACTTTCAAATGCTTGGGCCCAGCATAACCAGACTCCCAGCCAAAATAGAACAGTCGAGAATGCGATAAGTGCTTTTCCGAGCCTGGCAGCCCTTGGTTCTAATGCAGGAGAAACAAATCCCCATAAAAACGCTAATGCGAAAGGAAAGGTGATCAGGATAGAAACCATAAATCCTGTTCTTAGATAAACCATGAAAGGAGCCATGAGTTTGATTTGGTAGAATGTCGCGGATTCTCCCAAAATATTCTTGTATGGTTTAATGACTATCTTATGTAGTTCTTCTCCGAAATACAAAGCTGCCACGAAAAAAACTGTAAATACCAGAATGGAACGTATCAGAACGGAACGAAGTTCCTCTAAATGTTCCCCCAAAGTCATAAACTTTTCTCTGTCATGAGGAAGACTTTCCTCAGATGCGGAGATGGAAGGTTGCTTGGTTTCGCTACTTGAAAGGCTCTTTTTTTTAGAAGGCATATCGAAAGGTTGGAATTAACATAAGGTTTCGCACAGAGTTCACGGAGAACACAGAGGTTAAAATACGGAGAACTTTCTCCTAAAACTATCTCAGCGAACTTTGTGTTCTCAGTGCGAAATCGTGTTATTAAGCGGATTTTTTGGATTTTTTAGGGGAAGAAGTCGGAGCCGTCGGTTTAGTTTCAGGTTCCTGGATTTTAGCGGATTCAGATTCGGAATCTCCAGAAAGAGACTTGCGGAATTGGCGGATTCCGTCTCCTAAATCCTTAGCTAAAGAGGGAAGTCGCTTGCCCCCGAAAAGCAGGAGAGCTAAACCTAGTATGAAAAAGATTTCCCAAGGGCCTAAATTTAAAAATGCGAGTGGTGCGTACATATACTATCTCCTTAGTTAGGATTTTGCCTCTGTAATATATGTCAAATAGTTAGTAGGAACAAGCCGATAATTCTATTGGGACTTCGGTTCAGATAGAACGGCAAACGGACGAGTTTATGAGAATAGAATCCAGCCCCTTAGATTCCATCTCCGTTCCGCTTCCAGTTCGAGAACCTGGTGGAGAGGAAGAAAAAGAAGAAGATCGGAAAAAAGCGGAGAATACTCCCAATTCCGATTATATGTACGCCCTTTCTGTCGGAAGTCTGATAAATGTGCAGGTATAATTAGAATGGCTCTTACTAAGGAACAGAAGCAAGAATTTCAGGAGAAACTGGCGGATTTTCGCGCATTTTTAGAAGATTTGAAGAAGGAAGGAAATCTTCTAAAAGCCCAATCCAGAAAAGATCCTAAAATGGAAGCTTACTTCAATGTGGCTCTTTCCTTAAATTCTATCAAAAACATAAATACCTGCCTTCTTATCAATGAGATCTCCGTAGCGATCTTGGATCTGAAATCGGATACCTACCTCAATCAAGGGAGGAAAGAAATTTATAGCGCGATCTCCTTTATGGAGAAAGTAGTAGGAACCGACTTTGAGTCTGGTCTGGGGGAAAATAAGGACCTTCTCGCTAAAATCCTGGAATTTAATCCTCTCCAAAGACTGAATTACGTAAAGGGACTTCGGACCTGTACTTCGAATACGATCGAGGCATTTGGCTCTAACTCCAAATGGAAATGGAGTTTTCCTGAGATACATTTTAAAATCGCCATACTTAGTAAGAATCTTTTTGACTTTCGGGCTTTTGAGAAGGAAAGAGACTTAGAGAATCCGTTTTATTACCCAAGACAGGAACACTATAATTTAATCCTGGAACTTTGTAACTTTGCCGCTCAGGAGTATCGGGCCAAATTCGATTTGTCCACCCAGGACGCCGGGGATCTGAAGAAATCCATATCCCTTTTGGAGGTAAACCGTAAAATCCTCCAAACCACAGGCGAAACGGAGGACCTGGGAAAGACAAAAACCCTGATAGAATCCCTAAAAGAAAAGGTAGAAGCGATAGAAGCCGAGAAGGAAAAGAAGAAAAAGAAGAAATAGACCCGTCCAATTTGTTATAAAGAGTGGGAAAAAAACAGGAGAAAATCTAACTCATGGCATTGACCGAAATAAACGATTCAACTTTCAGTTCCGAGATCAACGGGGGCATGGTTCTAGTAGATTGCTGGGCCGAATGGTGCGGTCCTTGTAGAATGGTTTCCCCGGTTCTGGAAGAGCTTTCGTCCGAGATGAATGATATCTTAAAAATTAAAAAATTAAACGTAGACGACAACCAGGACACAGCGCAAAAATTAAATATCCAGTCTTTGCCGACCCTTCTACTTTTTAAAGACGGACAATTGGTGGATAAGATCATAGGAGCACTTCCTAAGGCGCAAATCAAAAGTTTCATCGAAAGACATAAATAAAAATTCGATCTCGACTGCGGCGGAATTTTCCATGCTAAAAGAACAAACCAGGGGATATATAGAACTTCCTAGAGGGGGGTATCTAGTCGAAACAAGCGAGGGCTTCTTTCAGATCGGCTCTCCTCCCGAGACCATCAAAGACACGATGGCTGAAAAAAAGACGCCCCTGGTATTTATACTTCCTAATAAATTTTTCCATGTAGAAAAGGGGATAAGCACTGCAGAGCTTGAATTCCCTATTTATTTTAACTTCTTTCTAAGACAAAAAAAGACCACGATCATTTGTACGGCTGAACAAAAAGATCAGCTCATTACAGTACTTAAAGAATCATTAATGGGTCCGGAAGAGATCAATCTGGAATCGGAATATCTAGATGGCGCGGAATCTTTCGGTTTCCCTGATATGAAAGCGGAGATGGCTTATTTCAGAGGATACAAAGGACTAGACGACGTAGTCGACTTCCAAGTATTCGATCGGGATAATATGGTCAACCTAGGAAAGGTTTTGATCCGTAAACTTCCTTCCGGTGATTTTAGAATTACCGACGGAACAAAAGAGACGGAGATTCCTGGAGAAGTTGGATTCAATATTAAATATGAAATCGGTCATAGATTAAAAGAACCATTCCAAGCTCCTTTGCTCGGAATTACTTGTCTTGGACCTTCTCATGGATTCGATCCTGAAGATAATACTTCCGGATTTATTATCTGGTTGAATCACCAAGGTATCATGGTGGATCCACCTGTGAATTCTACAGAGTGGCTTCGCATGTCCAATGTGAATCCTAAACTGATCAACCATGTGATTCTCACTCACTGTCATGCAGATCATGACGCAGGTACCTTCCAAAAAATTATGGAAGAAACCAAAATCACAATACACGCAACAGCAACAGTGATGGAAAGTTTTATCCGTAAATATTCTGCTCTTACTAAGATCCCGCGTAAGGAATTACTCGAACTTTTCAATTTCCAACAAATCATCATAGGAAGACCTGCGATGATTAACGGTGGAGAATTCAATTTTCATTATGCATTACATTCTATTCCTTCCGTAGGATTCGAGTTTTTTTTCCAAGACCAATCCTTTGTGTATACTTCGGATCACTTAAATGAGCCGGATGTTCACGATAAGATGTACGAGAAGGGAGTTCTTCCTGAATCTCGTTGGAAATTTTTGAAGGAATTCCCTTGGGACAGACGGATTATCTATCATGAAGCTGGAATTCCTCCTCTTCATACTAGAGTCAGTTATTTAGCAAGTTTAGCTCCTGAGATCCAGGAAAAGATCACAGTCTATCATATCGCAAGAACGGATATGCCTGCAGGGACCAAACTAAAACTGGCTCGTTTCGGGATTGAGAACACCGTTTATCCGGAAATCACTCCACCGAAACATATGGAGGCTTATAACCTTCTCGATATCTTAAGCCAAATAGATATATTTAGCGGTTTCCCAATTGAAAAGGCGAAGGAATTCCTACTGATCGTCCGCGAAGAAAAGTATAAACGTGGAGACCAGATCATCAAAAAGGGAACTCCAGGTGATAAATTTTATATCATCGCTTCCGGAAACGTAAAGTTCGAAGGACTCCTAGGAGATTCCGATATAGCGCCCATTAAACGATACGGGCAGTATGAATATTTCGGAGAAGCTTCTTTAGTTTTGGATCTTCCTAGAGCTGCGGATGTTTTTGCAGAAACAGATGTAGTAGCTCTTACAATAGAAAAGAACAAGTTCCTACAGTTTATCAGAAATACAGACCTAAGACAAAACTTAATTCGACTGAACAGCATTCGTGATAGTAACTCTTGGAAAACACTGTTAGATTCACGTCATTTTAAAGGACTTACAAGCCATCAGGTCACTCAATTAGAGATGATCATGAGACTTTCCAAGGTGAACAAAGGTTCAGTGCTTATCACGGAAAAAGCGTTTTACCACGAAGCGTATATCATTCGTCATGGAAAAGTAAGCGTATATCAACACGGCAAAAAATTGGCCGAGTTGACCGACGGGGATTTCGTGGGAGAGATCTACTCGATATCTAAAAAGCTGGCATCTAATTACACGTTCCAAGCAGAATCAGAAACGGAATTGTTCTCTATTTCTCAGAACGAACTCATCCAGTACATTAAACGGAATCCCGGCGTTTACATGAGAATGAATACCGTCTACTGACACGGGGGATATATATGGAAAGAGTCCTACAATTTACCGAAGAGCATGAAGCTTTTCGTGATATGGCGCGTAAGTTTTTCGAAACTGAAGTAGCTCCTCATCACCATGAATGGGAAAAAGTCGGAATGGTTCCGAAAGAACTTTGGAAAAAAGCGGGAGCAAGCGGACTTCTTTGCCCTGACGTTCCAGAAGAATACGGTGGATCCGGTGCCGATTTTCTATATAACGTAGTTGTAATAGAAGAATCATCCAGGTCCGGAAACAGCGGATTTTTCGTATCCCTTCATAATGATGTGATCGCACCTTATATTAGCGCTTACGCAAACGAAGAACAGAAAAAGAGATGGTTGCCCGGTTGTTGTAGCGGAGATAGCATTTTAGCGGTCGCTATGACGGAACCTGGAGCAGGTTCTGATCTTAAAAGTCTTAGGACTTCTGCCGTGGATAAAGGGGACCATTATGTGGTCAACGGCCAAAAAACATTTATTTCCAACGGACAGCTTGCAAATTTAGTAATTACTGCCGTGAAACATGAAAACGGCACGATTTCGCTTGTTATGATAGAAGAGGGGATGAAAGGTTTCGAAAGAGGCCGTAATCTCGAGAAGATTGGACTAAAGGCCCAGGATACCTCGGAATTATACTTCAACGACGTAGTAGTTCCTAAAGAGAATGTAATCGGAAAAGACGGACAAGGTTTCCGTTATTTGATGATGAAACTCGCACAAGAGCGTCTCGTATTGGCGATTGCAGCGGTGGAAGCCACAGCACTCGTTCAGAGAATGACTCTAAAATATATTAAAGAGAGGATGGCTTTCGGGAAAAAGATCGGAAGTTTTCAACACATCAAATTTCAAATGGCGGAGATGGCTACGGAACTGGAAATGTGCCGTACCTTCGTCGACAAAGTGGTTTCGGAGCATATTGCTGGGAAAAAATTAACCGTAGAGGCTTCTATGGCTAAATACTATTCCACCGAAATGCAAAAACGTCATACTGACCTTTGTCTCCAGTTCTTTGGAGGATACGGTTATATGATGGAATACCCGATAGCAAGAGCGTATCTGGATGCAAGGATCCAGACGATCTACGCGGGAACCACCGAAATCATGAAAGAAATTATTGGTGGAAGTTTAGGACTCTGAAATAAACTCGAAATAGCTATCGTCCAAGGGTACAATGGATCGAATGGCTCCTTTAGAGAGTAGAATTGGGCGGTATATTCGGTATGCCGCCTTCCTTATCTTAGCTTCTTCCTTATATTTCATCCCAGTTTCCTCGGCAGAGGCGCAGGTAACATGTCTTCCTCCTTCCTCCGGAAACAATGTTTGTAGTCTAATTCCTGCCTCCACGGTATCTCAATTTAATGGTTTGGAAGAAACCATTCGTAAAGAATATCTGAATGAATTGACCAAGTCTATGGCGGATGCTTCTGTTCTCGCCAATATCAACTCATCAATGATGGGGCCAGGGACCATTAACCGTTTCCAAGTGGGAGCGGGCCTTGGAGTCGCCGGAGTCCAGAAGGACGATATCAATATTCAATACGGTGATATTTCTATTCCTAAGTTCCCGAATGTAGGAGCTTCGATTAACCCTGGAGCAATGGCAGGTGTGAATCTAGGATGGCTTCTTGGGCGGGGGCCTGCGGACCAAGCGGATCCGGATGAAAAGAATAAAAATTCAGGCAGATCCTTCCTACATAGAATCAATATTTATGCTCATGGTTTCCAAGGTAATATCGCCAATGGAGATATAAAATCTCTGAGCGATTCCACTTCTAAAGACTTGTCCATGTCTGGAAATGTAAACAGTTTCGGAATGACCGTTAGATTCCAGATTGCAAGGGAAAGATATACTAGACTAGACTTCTTTGGATTTACTGGGATTAGTTTAGGGATAGGCTTCCACAGAAAATGGGAAGAGATTAATATGAACTATCAACCGAGTGGATCGGATGCAGTCAAGGTCGCGTTCGGTCCTGCTACGGGTAGATGGGACGCGGATGTTAACTTCGCTTATCAATCTAAGGTACAATCCGTCCCTGTAGATATTAGGACAGGGGTAAGACTCTTCTATTTTTTAACCTTATTTGCAGGTGCTGGTATCTCGAATAATACCGGATATACCAAATTGAATTTAGGCGTAAGCGGGCCTCTATACTTGGCTTTGGATCCAAATGCTTCGGGTCTTCCTCCGCAAGTTATCCAACAGTTGAATGGTAACGCAGGTGGTACACTATCCTTACGGACTAGCGGGTCTGCCGATGTCAGAACTCAGATGAATTATTTCATCGGTGGTTTTGAATTGAACATATTGATGTTCAAAGTATTGGCAGAAGCCATGGCTACAGATGATAAGATCTATTCTGCGAACATTGGTATTAAGTTCGCTTTGTAGTATAATAATAGCTTATCTTAAAATGAACAGCCCGGGGAGGCCTCGGGCTCTGTTCATTTCTCTTATTTTTATTATAAACATATAAAAAAGGCACGCCTTTTGCAGTATAGTCAGTAGAATGCAAAAGTCTGGAATCCAATGGATAAGAATGTTCAGGAATTCAGCATTAAAGGTATCCTATGATCACAACTCCTGGAAAACCTCTACATCTCTCCTGTATCCCTAGGGGCGAAGCGTACGCCCTAAAGGTCAATATTTCCAAAAACGAGATAGGGATCATTTATAGGGTTACCGCAGTTCTATATGTTCATGGTTGGAATATAGAAGAAGCCATTGCCGAAACCTCCATGGATGGTTATATCCAGGACATCTTTATAGTGAAACGTATCGATGGTTCTCCTATGACAGACGAACATTTAAATGCGATTCACGCGGATCTTCACGAGTTGTTTTACGGCGGAATGTCGGTAATGAATTATCTGGCAAATCACCCTGAAAAGATGGAGAGTTTAAGAATCAAGGTAGAGACTGCTCCTGAAATTTTCCTATTCAACTCTGAGATCAGCGATTCTACGGTGATGGATTTAAGAATGGAAGACCGAACCGGTATCTTATTTGAGATTTCTCAGATCTTATTTTTATTCGGAGTGGATATTCTTTCCTTTAAAGCCGTAACGGATTCAGGTCAGGTGAGAGACACATTTTTACTTAGATTGGAAAATGGATCCAAACTGGACGAAAACCTACATTTTAATAGATTAAAAGAAGCGTTAAACGCAGTTCTTTAATTCTTAGTAACAGGCTGTTTTACAAACAGGAATAGACCTAAGAATATAAAACTTAAGATCCCTGAAACCAAGAAAGAGATCTGAGGTCCTTTTTGGGAATATACTACGCTGAATAAGATAGGCGAAATCCCTCTTCCGAAAGATCCTAAACTTCTTAAAATTCCCAAATTTTTTCCCTGTTCACTTGGAGAAGAGAATAAGGATACCATAGATGAGACTGTAGGATTTAAAAATGCGCTCCCCATTGCTAAGAATGTCAAAGACACGAATAATAAGAATGTGGATTGTTCGGAAGCGATTACGGAAGCACTCGAAAAATATAAGAAAGAAAATCCTAATATCAGAAATACGGAGGCGAGAAGTCCTACTTTTTTTTCAGCGACCTTGCCGCTTATCCTGCGAATGATCCCACCTTGTACGAATACTATAATCAGTCCGATATAAACGAAAGTATAACCTATACTTACCGGTTTATAACCTAAAAACTGATCCAGATAGAAGTTCAAAGAGAATTCGAATCCGGAAAAGAATAGAAGAAAATATAAATTCAAAAAACCCAAATACATGATCTCTTTGGAGCCAAGATCAAAAACTCCTAAAGCAGGATGGATTCTTCCTTCCGGTTTTTTACGCAAATTGTGAGGAAGAGTTTCTCTGAATCTGAAAAGTATTAATAGCAAGTTAACGAAAGATGCAGCGGTCGCCATTAAGGCAACGGAAGGGAAGATTGTCATCTTATCCAAGGGTAAAAAAGGAAGAAGGTAAGAAGGATCCGTATGAGCTAAAATTCCCCCGATAGAAGGACCCGCAATAAATCCAAGACCGATTCCGGCTCCTACCATTCCCATTCCTTTTGTACGATCCTGCTCCGAAGTGGAGTCAGCCATTGCAGCAGTTGCCACCGAAACGTTCCCACCCATAAGACCGGTAATTAATCTGGAGAGAACGAATAAGGAAAAACTTCCGGAGAATAACCAAACAAGGTATCCTAAAAAACTTCCAGTGCATGTAAAAACTAAAACTGGTCGTCTCCCTGTGCTGTCTGAAAGTTTTCCCCAAATAGGAGAGAACAAAAATTGAAGAATAGAATATAAACTCGCTACGATCCCACCGAAAAGAGCCACGAAAAGTTTCCAGTCACTTGTTCTTCCGTCCAAAATGCGGGAAGTCCAACCGGCCAAAAGATCTAAGACAGGATCTCCTGCCTGAGCTAAGAAATGATTTAATGTTTCCGGAAAGATAGGAAAGATGAGGGAAAATCCCATCATGTCAATGAAGACTGTAAGTATTAATATGAAGGATTGTTTCCTCATTACGAGTGGCCTGAATAAGATCAGGCCTAGTATCCGGGACCCGCTTTCCTTGTCCCGAATTTTTCTAAGCCACAGCTTTTATCAAGTTTTCCGAATTCTATTTTTTAGTGAGCTTTTTCAGCTCTTCTATAGCTGACTTAGCCTTTGCTTTAAATTCTTCCGGCAGAGACTCATCGATTTGTGCCGAAATTTTTTCGAAATTCTCTTTGAGCTGGTTGATCACTACTTTGGAACTTTCGTTTGCGTTCAGCAGTTTATCCTGAGCGTCGCCCACAGTTTTCTGGATCAGGTCCCTAAGCCTATTTGCTTGTTCCGATTGGTTCTGGGCTCCCTTGCTCTTGAGGTCCTGGTAGGCATGGTCCAGATCGGAAAGGCTTTGTTTTAGTTTATCTTCTCCGGATTGAAATAATGCGATTCCGGCGTTTAGGATGTCCATTAGAGATTTTTCCATGTTTACTGCTCCAAGGGAACCAAGGATACAGAAGGAAAGGACTTAGGTCCAGTATGTTCGAAGGGAAAAATTCGATTTTTTACGAATTTGAAAAGAAATTAGGAGGGGTTTTCCAGAAGTTTACGGATCTGGTCCCTAATCTTTGCGGCCGTTTCATAATCTTCCGCTTTTAGAGCATTGTCCAAAGAGTCTTGTAGGATCTCCAACTGAGACTTTGGCAATTGGGAAATTTTTTCTTTTCCGATGGTTTCCCCAGGAATCTCGTCGTCTTTCATTACGATCCCTGCTTCTTCGATGACCTTTTTTGCCAGATAAATCGGAGCGTTAGCACGGAGAGCGAGCGCGATAGAATCACTTGGTCTAGCGTCGAGCACGATCAGTTCTTCATCTTTGCGTAGAGTGATTTTTGCGTAGAAAGTATTATCAATGATCTCTTCGATCGCGATCTTTACGATCTGCACTCCCAGAGTGGTGAGTAGAATTGTCATCAGATCATGGGTCATTGGTCTAGGAGGTTTGGTACCTTCTAAAACCGAAGTGATGGAATGGGTTTCAAGAGGACCGATAAAAATCGGAACGACCCTCTGATCCGAATCGTCTTTTGCCTTTAAAAATACGGCAAAGCCCACGTTCGTGAGAGAGATATTATATATGGTCGCTTCCAAAAGATCCATTTCCTAGTATTTGAACCTATCTTTCGTTTCCCGAAATGTCAAGCGTTCTAAACCTAGGGATCAAGTCGAGTCCAATCCTTTGATCCAGGAGTCAATTTCGGAGCACATTTCCTTCACGACCGGCATGTGGAAAACGATACCTAAGTGACCCTGTTCGTAAGAAAGAATCTTATTTTTTTTGTGAGGAAGTGCAGCAAGATCGTTCTCGATTGTTTCACTCGGGACCACTTTGTCCACCGAACCTAAAACGGAAAAAAGTGGGATCTGCAAATTTTTTTGGAGCGCGGTATAATCCAAAGTTCCGTCGTAGGAAAGAAAAGATCTGTCCTGACTCAATTGAGATCTGAGGAACTGGAGAACTACTTTTGTGGATTCTTCGCAGAAAATATCTTCGATCAGAAAATACCATTCAGGAGGAGATATTTGTTTGTATCCCACGAAGTCTCTCAGGTTTACAACTTTCGCATGCAGATCGAAAGATACAGCTCTCAAAGAAGAATGTAGTCCTAAGAGAAATTTAAAAAATTTATTCAGGTCTACTGTAGGAAGAGTTGTTTGCAGAGAGAAAGAAGTCAGATCGAAAAGAAAATCAGAGATTGTTTTAGAAGGAACAAGCTTCAGTCCCATTTTAAGAATGTCCAAACCTGGGATTTGTGCCTGGAGTCTCACAAAATTCGGAGAGGTGATGGAAACAATTCCTGAGATAAATTCATCCGGACGAGTGAGTGGAACAAGAGGATTCGTTTTTCTTTTTACGATCTCTTCATATGCGGAGCAGTAGAAGCGAGGGATCATTCCCCCCATACTATGACCGACCACCACCAATTGTTCATTCGGAAAATTCTCTTTGATCCAGTTTAGAACGGCTGGAAAGTCCTCTTGGATAAAATCGTCCACAGTCCAGCCTTCTCGGATTCCGAAAAGAGGAAGGGTCCTTCTGGATCTTCCCCGCATATCCATGGAGAAAACCCTATAACCGTGGCGGAGTGATAACTCTCTGGCCACCTTGTCCATTACGGACCTTCTGCAAAAGAAGCCAGGGATAAGAAGAAGGTTTTTACCGGTATCATTCTTATCTTTCGGTTCGAAACGTTTCAAACTAACAGAGTATCCGTCTCCGGAAGGAATGAGAAAACTCGCATCAAGCCTATAAGATCTTTGGTAGGTATGAGAATCGAATACTATAGTTGTGACGGGTTCATCTTGGCCGAAACCCCTGGTATAGAAGAGATGTTTTGCCCTGGAATGGAGATCCGACTTTTCTATATTCTTACGTGCATAATATGGATCTCCTTTTAGGCCCATCTCCTTGGAGATCACAAAGTCCACTACATCGTAAAGACTGTACAATTGTTGTCTGACTTCTTCTTCCTGCTCGGGACTCATATTATCCCTGCGGATACCCCATAACATACCGATCGGAAAACCTTTTACGAATAAAGGAATTCCCGCGGCATAGTTCATTGTTTTAGTAAGAAGCTGCTTTAAGTTGGGATGGACTCTATCATCGTCCAAGCTATGGAAATAGACTTCGGGTCTTGCCTTTTTTTCCACAGAGAGGATTGCTTCTCTCAAATATTTGGCGGACAGATTTCCTGGATCCTGGATCGAGATCGGAATTGTATTTCGAATAAAATCTTCGATACTTTGGAGACCGATTCTATCAGTCACCTGTTTCATTCTGAAATGAGTGGCAGATGCGACGATCTTCAGATTTTTATCTTGGATCGCCTCAAAAATTGCATACTGGAATACAGGTTTTCCATTCGGAAGGGTCATGGAGACCATCTTGTTTACGAATGCAGTCCAAACTTTTTGAAGAAATAAATTCGTACTTTCGGAAAGTGGGAAGATATAGATGTCTTCGGCACCTACCGCATAACCGCCCCCTTTCCTGCGGGGCTTGGGGTTGACCTTTCGGGCTAGGGTCTGGTCCATAGTTTAAGTTTCCAATTCGCCCTGCAGGTTGGCAATCTGGAATTCTGACTAATTTTGGCAGGAAATTCGGAAAAATTTGGAAGAAATTTCTAAGATTTTACGAATGAAAATTGATCGGAGTGTTCTTCTTTGTTGCAGAATCGGATCGAAACTTCTTTCTCTCCATTCAATTTCCATTGAATGTTTCCTTTCAACTGATCAACTAACATATTCACAAGTTGGAGTCCTAAACCTGGAGAATAATCCATACGAAATCCTTTAGGAAAAGGCACTCCATTGTCTGAGACAACTAGAGTTACCCAAGAGTCCTCCTTAAAAAGTCGGATGGAAATTTTTCCTTCCTGTTTTTTAGGAAACGCATATTTGAAAATATTAGTAACTAGCTCATTTAAAATAAGTCCGAGAGGAATTGCACTTTTCACATCTATTTCTAGATCTTTTAGATCCAATTGCAGAGCGATCCCATTCGTTTTTTCTTGGAAAGCATTCAATAGATTTTCTGTAATCTTTTGGATATAACGATCTAGTCGTACAGAATGGGAATTGTCGGAAGTATATAACATCTCATACAAATTTCCGACAGAATGGATACGATTTACTAAATTTTCTAAAGTATTTTCTAACTTAGCATCTGAAGATCTGGATGCTTCTATCTCTACGATAGAGCTGATCATACTCATGCTGTTTTTGACCCTATGTTGGAGTTCCTTATAAAGATATTCTCTTTCGTGAAGGTCTTTTGCCAAGGTTTCTAAAGCTTCTTTCGCTTCTGTGATATCGACGCAGGAACCGATAAAGCCGGTAAAAATTCCTGATTCGTTAGTGATCGGGAGACCATTGTCTTGGATCCATCTCCAGTCCCCATTTTTGTTTTTTATACGGTAGGTCATGCTGAAAGGTTGTCTTTCGTCGAAATGACTGGAATAGATCTGTATACATTCTTCTAAATCGTTTGGATGTACACCTTCTGCCCAGCCATCACCAAGTTCTTGCTCCATGGTTCTTCCGGTAAAGTTTAGCCAGGTTTGGTTGAACCAATTACATTTTTTATCTAGTCCGGAAACCCAGATCATAACAGGTGCAGCATTCGCTACAATCTTAAATCTAGATTCACTTTCTTTAATATTCTCCAGTAGGCTATATTCTTTTGAGATATCTCTGAATACCAAAACGGAACCAATGGTGTATCCTTTTTCAGAAAGGATGGGGGCTGAACTTTCTGCGACCCTATGTTCAGAACCGGATTTAGAAATAAGTAATACTTGGTTTTCGAGGCCCATATTTTTTTCTTTAGGGGTAAGTATATCCAAAGAATTTCGCATTCTTCTTTTGGTTCTCGCGTTAACAATTCTGAAAACCCTTTCGATAGGTTCTCCGATGGCTTCCGATCTAGTCCAGCCGGTTAAGGTCTCTGCAACATAGTTCATATCCGTAATATTGCCTAACTCATCGGTAGAAATAACTCCGTCTCCTATGGATCTTAAAGTTGCTTTCAGAAGTTCTTGGTTTTCTTTTAAGGATTCTTCGCTTCTTTTTAGGCGAAGATGAGACTCATACAATTTGAAAGCCATCTTGATAGAAGCTATAAGAACAGTTTCTCCTGAATTTTTTACCACGTAACCGTAAGAAGTGATCTTTTCCGTTTTGTCTACAATCTCCGGTTCAGTATGACTGGAAAGGAATACGATAGGGATGTCCCTTGTTTTTAGGATGCGGACGGCGGCATCCGTGCCGTCTTCTTCTCTTCCTAGATCTATATCCATGAGAACTAAATCGATCGTATAATCGTTAGTCGCTATTTGAACTGCTTCATCCGCGGAAGAAGCGGAGATCACTCTGAACCCATTCTTTTTTAATCTTTGAGTTTCGGAGAGTGCAATGATGGCTTCATCTTCTACAAGAAGAATGGTTTTCTTTCTTTCTTCCGGGATGGGGAAGTATTCTCTAAAAATTTTCTCTACTGTTTGGATCATCCCGAATCTCCTAACGTAAACTGTGTCAAAGTTTTGACTAATTCCAAGATTATGACACAACTTACCTTATCCCAAATGAGAGGGCAAGCAAAACTAAAAAAATTAGACTGGTTTCTAATCGCTTCCGCTTTAGGAAAAACTAATATTAACGACATAATATTAAGAATTCTTTACCTTATTCTGTCTCATAAAAGAGTTTATGTCTTGTTTCTGGTGAGCTCGTCGAAGATACTACACGCGAAATTTCGGGAACGAATATGAACGCATTCCAAAAACGAATTTTACCAACTGCAATCTATCTAGGATGTATCTCCACTTTCCTTGCTGGATATTTCTTTTATGAACGATCTCTTATTGGTTTTCCCGACGGACACCTCAGTGATTTGGATCGTGCATTTCTTTGGCTTTATCTAGTTGTTGGAATTCAACATATTTTGAATGTGTTTGTGTTTATCTACTTTGGTTTGGGTTACGGCTCCAGGTGGAAATGGGTCTTCTTCCTTCTATTTTATGCAGGGAGTATCTTTTTATATTTCGGAGTAGATTGGTTTTTGAGAACGAATTTAGATCATGGAGTAGGAGGGTAGGACTTGTAAATTGTGCAAGTGTTGGAGCTCCTACAAGAAAGTTAGGGGCGGCTCCGAGCATAGCTCGGACTGGGCTACTTCGGGTTCGCGCATTCGCGCTCATCCGGGCTTTGCCCGGACTATACCCTGCGTATCCCTGCCGCGGAGACTCAAACAAAGGAAAAGGATTGGACTTGCCGTTACCCAGTCTCGCATCCTGCTCGACTTGGCTCCACGGCGTCTTTCTCGCGCCTTCATCCATCCATGGACTCGGGACGCGTTTATTTACGCTCCCTATGGGTCGCTATAAACACTTTCGCTCGAAAGCTTCAAGCCCTTCTGGGCCGATCTAACTGTAATTGCATTAATAGGGGAAAGTAATGTGGGCCCAGAAGGACTTGAACCTTCGACCCGCAGATTATGAGTCTGCTGCTCTAACCAACTGAGCTATAGGCCCGGAGGCTCCATTTTTTGAGGACCTCGCCTCCTAGCAAGTCGATTTTATTGTGGGTTTAGGTAACGGTTCGGATTCGAAAACCATTCTTTCAGATCTTGGCGTTCTTTATAAAATGCGACGTAGAATGTGTAGGCCTTGTCCTCTTTTCGGAGTAGAAAGAAATAAAGTTGGAGCGGGTTTCCTCCTGAATTGTCTTCTTTGGACCAGCGTAAGATCTCCGTCTTATAGATGCTGAACTTTTCAGGTGTAGTATCCGGAAAGACTGCTTCCAATACCTTGGTTTCTAGGGTTTCCTCTCCGACTCGGTCCAGTTTTCTCCAGACGGCAAGCCAGGGCCTGTCTTTGAGTGGAACCGCTCTCCAGCGTTTTCTGGATTCGGTGCGGACGAGCGCTTTTTCCGGGAAATCGATTCGGATAAAATCTTCTGCGAATATTTCTCCCGGTTGATAGACTTTTTGGTCAGGATCTAAGGGAACAGAATCTATG
The DNA here is from genome assembly GCF_002812205.1 of Leptospira neocaledonica. Classification (NCBI taxonomy): domain Bacteria; kingdom Pseudomonadati; phylum Spirochaetota; class Leptospiria; order Leptospirales; family Leptospiraceae; genus Leptospira; species Leptospira neocaledonica. The sequence goes on along the minus strand of NZ_NPEA01000008.1, from coordinate 146,318 downwards.
GATATGCTGGTGAGAATGAATAAGAACGGAAGAATTTTAGAGAAGGGAAGACGGATCAAAAGATGATTTCCTCTAAGATCAATTCTCTGTATTTGACTAGTTGGAATACCGGGATCGATTGTTTTTCTTTTTTATCAGCAAGTGTATCTTCTCCTTTTTTTTTGAATCTTCGAATGGTTTTATTCTCGAATACGAATACTCCTTGGTATTCTCCCGTGACCTCGTAAGGTGCTCCGGCTGCCAATCTAGAAACATATTTTCTTAATCTTCTATCAAATTTATTATCTCTGTATTTATAATATAAAGTATGTCCGTTCCAATCGTAGAATACTACGTAGTTTTCCTTTAAACCTTGGTAATATAGTTTGATTGTTTCCGGATAATTGGGCGAAGAATCTGTTAAGGTTTCCTTTATATCCAGCGCTCTTGGTTCTTGTAGAGTGATGGTGCCTCGGTAAGTGTTTCCTGCAGGTTCTGCATCTAATCTTCTCCCATCCGATGTAGGTATCAAACAAAGGATTATGGATAGGAGAAGGATTTGTTTCATACTATTCGTTTTCCAGGTCCTCTGACTCTCCGCCACCCGGTTTTCCTCCTCCAGAAGAACCTCCGGAACTGGAAGATCCTCCACCACCAGAAGAAGAGCTACCTTCTCCGCTTAATGGAACTGGATTAGAACCTTCTCCACCACTAGTTCCGCTACCCGGTCTGGATCTTCTGGAAGAAGAACTGGAGCTGGATCCACCAGCTTTTCGTGTGCTGGTATCCTTTGCGGGTTTGTCTGTGTTTGTAGGTACAAAATTAGGATCTAGTTTTTTGCGAAGTTGATCTAACGCGTTTTGAGCAGCGCGTTTTACTTTTTCACTAGGATCCCTTTGTGCCTTATATTCTAAAATTTCGATAACTGCCGGGTCTTCCGTTTCCGCCAAATGTTTGATGGCGCGAAGTCGAACCATTGCATCGTCGTCTCTTGCAAACGAATATAATTCTTCTATAATTTCCTTATCGCCTAAGGAAACGAGGGCAGTGATCGTATGTATCTTCAGTGCTTGGTAATCCTGGATATCGGTTTTGGATTTTAATGCACGGATTTTTTCCAGAAGTTCTCTAAGTGGAGTGATTGCAGCTTCCGATTTGATTTTTCCTAGAGCATTTACCGAATAGGCTCGAAGTGTAATCGGTTCTTTTTCGTCTTTTACTGTTGCGATCAGGACATTCTCGATCGATGACTTTTTGACTTTTCCGAAATAGAGTGCGATCTGGGCTCTTACTTCCGGATCGTTAAACTTCTCCTGGAACCTTGCTTCTAATACGGAGAATGCTTCATTTGCCTGAGGAAATTCTGCCAAGGTTTCGATGAGTGCGATTAGAAAATTCGTATTTTTAGTGAAGTCCTGGCTTTTGAGTAGTTCCGTCAAAACAGGAATTCCAGAATCAAATTTGAGTTTTTTGACTACATAGACCGCTTCCTTTTGGACGTCTTGTTGGTCATATTTTAATAATGCGATGATCTTATCTTCGAATTGGGTGAGTTTTAGAATTCCGGAAATTCGAAGTGCATAGATCTTCATAGACCAATCAGGGTCCTTGGAAAGGATCACTCCAACCTGATCGTATAATTCTCCTGCTTCTTCTTTTGGAAAATCTTCGAGTTCTCTTAGGGCACTAGCTCTTTCTTTTGTGGTCCCGTATTTTAGGATCTGGTAGAGAATTTCTTTCTTTTTGCGAATCTGTTCTTCCGTATATTTAGGCTTAGGTGGGGCTTCTTTGGAAGAAATTTGATTGAAGGAAAGAAAACAAATGGCAAGCGAAAGGGCATAAATGCTTCCGAGGGAAATGAATCCTTTTTTGGTTTTGGAAAAAACGCGGAAATTTTTCAGCTGGTTATTCGCCTGTTTGCTGTAGTTTGCGGTTTTCTTCTTCGAGTTCCTTAATTCTTCTGTTAAGCTCATTGACTAAATGTTGATTCTCCAGGTTCTGTCGGAACTTTTCGATCAAAGATCGAATGTCTCTGGTTAGATCCTCTATGTTCCATGGTTTTTCCACGTATCTGCTCAATCCCCCGAAATTTATCGCGTGGATGGCAGAATCCAAACCGGCCTGACCGGTGAGCAGAATTTTGATCGAATCCGGAGACCGTTTGTGGACCGATTCCAGAAAATCGGCTCCTTTCATACCGGGCATCACCTGGTCCGTAATGATAACTTCGATCACATAACCGGAACCTTGGATTTCATCCAATAAGGCAAGTGCCTCCTCGGCGCTTCTTGCGGTTTCGATCTCATGAGTTTTTCCGAACTCGTTGTGAAGCTGTTCCTGGAGAGTTTCCAGTACCGACACTTCATCATCGACACAAATGATATAACCTTTATTCATAATCCTTGACCGAAAGGTAGGCCGGTTTCCCGGAACTAGAGAGTCTTGGAAAATTCTCCCGGAATGTCAAGTAGTAGAATCTTCTTCTTGTAGTATCTTCGACGGAAATTAGGTTATCGGATCCAAGAGTTTGGTTTCTCTGGGGAGAAGGACATGGATCTCACTCGGAAGTTCCGAAATTCCAGAACAAAGCTTTCTCCATTCTTGTCCAGAGCCGGGAAAAGAAGAAGGGTAGTTTTCTAGAGAATTTTCCCAGCCGGAGAACGTCTCTTGTTTCGAATCGATTTCGGAAAGAATCGGGATAGGACTCCATTTTTGTAATATTTCTAGGACACTCGTTCTTGTTTTCCATCGAGATTCAGGCGTATATCTCGAATTGTATAAGCTTCTTCTACGATCGATGAAAAATCTATCGTATCTTTCGTAACCAGTAGACCTGCAGTGAGTTTTTCCTGCATCTCTCTCGAACCCGAATCCTTTTAATAGAACGGATTCTGCACCTAAGGTTCTGAGTAGAGAGATCGCGAGACCAGCTACATTCAGACTAGGGTTTTCCAATATCGGTGCCCTCGGATAAAATTTGGCTCCTAGGATCTGGTCCAATGGGTGGGTGGAAAGATAGATGATTTTGGGGTTTTTCAGGTCGAAGATCCGACAAGCTCCGCCAAACCAAGTGAAGATTGGAATATTCTCCGGAACATTCTCCGGAAAATGATAGAAAGTACCAAGCCCACTGTCTATAGATAGTACTCCATGAGGTTGGATATCATTTTCTAATAAATATCCAAGTGCAGTGTCTGAACTCAGTAGGAAGAATTTTTCTCGATTCTTTCGAATCCAATCGATCTCCGATTCTAGATTTGGCGAAGCTCCTACAAAACATCCGATCCTTCCGGACTTTGGAGTGATAGAACGGCCCAATATACGATACAAATTCGGATTTTCAGAAGATTTTTTCATATGTTTGAAGAAGTTTCTGACCCAGAGTCTTCCGAATTCCTGCTTCGCGAGTTTGTTTTGAGAAACGGATTCTTTTTTTGAGAAAAAGGAGAGGATCCTATCGCTCAATTCAGGATAACGTCTAGAATAATTCGGATGAATGAAAATTCGCAGATTCTTGGTGGAAGAAGGCATCCAGTCGGATCTATTTAATTTCTCAAACTTCTCCCAGCCGTAATAGATAGGGACCCCACCTAATTTTTCCTTTAGTTCGGCCCCAACTAGGGCTTCTAGTTCGGAAAATGGTTCAAGCAGTAGGATTTTTGTCGTATCTTCGACAGATTTCAAATAAGAAATCGTATGATACCCGCAGCCAACCCCGATGATCACCAGGAATTCGTCTTTTTGTAGGGGGGAAGGAATAGAAAGGGAGATTCTCTCTCCCTCTTTGATTGGATTTTGTGTGGAATGTAGATGAAAGGAGGAATTTTCCTCCTTCAAATTCAGGGAACCGTCGGATTGCCGGACAAGCTGAAAGATTGTTTAATCCTCGTCTTCTTCTTCCTCATCGTCGTCGGAATCATCATCATCTTCCTCTTCTTCATCCTCGTCGTCATCGGAATCATCTTCCTCTTCGTCGTAGGATTCTCCCTCTTCACCATCTTCCATGTCCATAAGAGGTTTCGCAGCTTCTTCTGGAATAAAATCTTCTTCCATATCTTCTTCTGCGATTGGTGCTTGAGGAGCTTCGAATAGTCCGTTGAATTGGGAGTAAGTAGCTCCGTTTCCTTGAGCTTCTGCTTCAGTTATCGCTCTTTCTTCTTTAGTTACGTATTTATACTGAACTTCTTCGTTTGCGAGTGCAAACATCGCCTGGACGGCAAGTTTGCGCCCTTTGATTTTTTTAGGCAATTCGAGTCTGTCGATTCTATCCAGGATTTGGAAGCCGGCTACGGCTCTTTCGTACTTGTTTTTTTTGGCCAGTTCAATCAAAGTTACAATATCGAATTCTGAATTCTGGTTCTGGGTCATTTTGTATTCCTGAGAGGGGATAGAGGCCTTTGAAACTACCATCATTCTCAATTTCTCTTGTCTGTCAATCCCTTATATCTTTCGTTTATTCCTTGAATTCTGGGGAGAATCTTCGATTTTGGTAAACGCCCATGGATTCTCAGGCCAACTCCGATTCCAGGCTTAGTTTTCCCTATCTCAAGGGGATTTTCTTCCGCCTAATCCTTTTATTAATTTCGAGCCTTCTTACTGTTTGTGCTCCATCAGAACAATCCAATCTAGGTGTCCAAGATTTTGAAGGCATCAGTTTGGAAGGGGAAAATATTCGCATTGGCGATATTGCTGCAGATCGTATCGCACTGAATGTGTATGGACCCAATTGTCTTCCCTGTGTTAAGGAAATCCCTGTTTTAAATTATCTGAATGCAGAACTGAAAAAAACTCCACACATCAAGTTATACATGATCGTGGACCCGGATATATTTTTTGATAATCCGGAAGCTCTTTCTACGGAACAAAAAATGAAAGAAGCAGCGGTCCTCATGAAAGAAGAAGTGAAAAAATTCGGGATACAACTTCCGGTGATTATTATGAAACCACCTTTCAAAGTGGATCGTACGGAAGGACTCGTGACAGGAACTCCTGAGACACTTCTGTTCAAAACAAAACCTTTGATCTTATATTATAATTTTATTGGGCCGATCAGCGAAGAGTCTGACCCGAATAAAATTCCTAAAAATATGAAAGTGATCTTCTTTAAAAGAATGGCCGGCCAATCATGAGATGCCTCATCGTTCGGTTCAAGGACTGCGAAGGTCCGGGAACTCTATTAGATTCTTTGCAAGCTAGAAATTATAGGATTACCTATCATAACGCTTATGACGAAAGAGTGCATATCGTTCCGGCCGCTCATCAAATGTTCGATCTTGTTGTATTTTTAGGCGGACCTCAAACGGTTCATGATCATAACCAGCATAAATTTTTTAAACCTTGGCTGGAGCTCGCATCCCACTTGGTATCTATGAAAGACAAGAAGGTGATCGGGATTTGTTTGGGTTCTCAAATTTTAGCAACCGTTTTAGGTGCTAAGGTATATGAAGGGGAGAAGGGGCCGGAAGTAGGATTCTCCGACGTGAAATTGGTAAATCCTTCTCATCCCGCATTTTCTAAATTGAATGGAACTTCTACTTTTCCCGCATTCCATTTGCATGAGGATGTATTCGAGATCCCGAAAGGTGCGGATCATCTATTACAAGGAAGTTTTTATTCTAACCAGATGTTTGGATTTGAGAATCGTGCATTCGGTATCCAATGTCATCTGGAAGTAACAGAGAATATGTTAGGCGTCTGGAAGAATATACATTCTGAGTTTATTAAAAAAGCAGGATGGATTCCCGGACCCGAAACGGAAGATCTTAGGTCTCAGATGGAAAGAGCCGGAAGAGCTCTCTTTGAAGGAATTTTGGATTTATAATATTCTATCCAATGTCCCGAGTTCCCGGGACTATTTATAAGACGAAACGGTTGATGGTGCATACATGATTCAGAAATTACTCAGGGTTTTATTCGGAAGTAAATACGAAAGAGACCTCAAAAGACTCACTCCAATTGTAGTCCAAATCAATTCTTTGGAAGAGTCCATGCGTTCTCTCAGCGATTCTGAACTTTCTTCCCAAACTAGAAAGTTCAGAGAAAGACTCGCTAAGGGAGAAACCTTGGATGATATTCTTCCGGAAGCATTTGCTACCGTAAGAGAAGCTGCCTTAAGAAAATTAGGGATGCGCCATTTCGATGTGCAGATGATGGGAGGAATTTCTCTTCATTGGGGAAATATCTCCGAGATGAAAACCGGAGAAGGTAAGACCCTAACTTCTACCTTGGCAATTTATCTGAACGCACTCGCCGGTAAAGGGGTTCATGTGGTAACAGTGAACGATTACCTGGCAAGAAGGGACGCGAATTGGATGAAACCGATTTACGATTTCTTGGAATTATCCGTTGGGATTATCCAACACGATATGGAGCATGATGATCGTAAGAATGCTTATTCTTCCGACATCACATACGGAACAAATAACGAATACGGATTCGATTATCTGAGAGATAATATGGTCTCTCATATTGATCATAAAGTACAGAGATCTCATTTTTTTGCAATCGTGGACGAGGTGGACTCTATCTTGATCGATGAGGCAAGGACTCCACTCATTATCTCCGGTCCTTCCGACGAATCCACCGACAAATATACTCGCATAGACAAGATCATTCCTAGACTTATCGAAGGTGAGGATTACGAGAAGGATGAGAAGGCCAAAAACACCCTGATGACAGAAAAGGGCGTGGCTCATGTGGAAGAAATCCTTGGGATCGAAAACTTATACGCTCCTCAAAACGTTGACTTAGTTCATCACGTTCACCAGGCATTAAAGGCTCATAAAATTTTCCAGAGAGACGTGGACTATGTGGTCCAAAACGGAGAAGTGATTATAGTAGATGAGTTCACCGGTCGTTTGATGTCTGGTCGAAGGTATTCCGACGGACTTCACCAGGCTTTGGAAGCAAAAGAAGGAGTTCCGATTGCAAGGGAATCGCAAACACTTGCAAGTATTACTTTTCAGAACTATTTCAGATTATATGAAAAACTTTCCGGTATGACTGGAACAGCAGACACTGAGGCGGAAGAATTCCATAAGATCTATAATTTGGATGTGATCGTAATTCCTCCAAATGTTCCTGTTCAAAGAAAGGATGCAGCTGATAGAGTATATCGAACTGAAAAAGAAAAGTTCACTGCTATCTTAAATGAGATCAAGGATTGTAGAGACAAAAAACAACCTGTGCTTGTGGGAACTATCTCTATCGAAAAATCAGAGGTTCTCGCAAGACTTCTTGCTCAAGCTGGAATTGCGCATAACGTATTAAACGCAAAGTTCCACGAAAAAGAGGCAGAAATCATCGCAAACGCGGGAAAACCTGCAGCGGTTACCATCGCTACCAATATGGCGGGAAGAGGAACTGATATCGTTCTAGGTGGGGCTCAGTTATTTAAAGAAAGCCTGGAGTCTTGGAAAGAATCAGATCCTGTAATCAGCGAGTTTAAAGAAGCGGTAGTTCGCGCAGATTTTGAAAGAGCGGAATCTATTTCTCAAAGATTGGACTCTCAGACAAAAAAATCCAAGGCAAACGATATCTTAACCAGTGCTAAAATTTGGAGAAAAAACCACGAAGAAGTTCTGGAAGCAGGTGGTCTTCATATTTTAGGAACCGAAAGGCATGAGGCAAGAAGGATAGATAATCAGCTAAGGGGTCGTTCCGGTCGTCAAGGAGATCCTGGCTCCAGTAGATTTTATCTTTCCCTACAAGACGATCTAATGCGGATTTTCGGATCGGATCGGATCGCAGGCATCATGGAAAGACTTAAGATGCCGGAAGGACAAGAGATCGAGCATCCAATGGTGTCTAACGCAATCGCGAGAGCCCAAAAAAGGGTAGAAGGCCATAACTTCGATATTCGTAAACATCTTCTCGAATACGATGATGTGATGAACCGCCAAAGGATCGTTATCTATAAGATGAGAAACGAGGTCCTGGAAGGTGGAGACGTAACCGGACAGGCAAAAAGTTTCTTAGAAGAAATGATCGAAGGCCAAGTAGTCACCACTTGTGAAGGCGGAAATCCTAACGGTTGGGAATGGGACGTTCTAAAGGAATGGTTCGAAGGTCTCGGACTTCCTTGGAAAGTGAACCAAGACGAAATTAAAAAATCAAAAAATCCTCAACTAGCTATTTTCGATTCTTTGAATAATGCTGCTCAAAGTTTCTACCAAGAAAAAGCGGATCGAATTGGCGGTGATGTTTGGAAACTTTTAGAAAGGAATATCTTCTTAGATATTCTGGATCATCGTTGGAAAGAACATCTATACTCCATGGACCATTTGAGAGAAGGTATCTGGACAGTAGGTTACGGAGAAAAAAATCCTCTTGTAGAATATAAACTACAAGGTTTCCGTTTATTCGATCAAGCAATCGAGAACATGAAATATGAGATCGTTAGCTTCTTACTTCGTGTAGAAGTTACCGAAAAAACTCAGTTGCCTGAAGAGAAAAAAGAGTATAAAAAAGTAGGACAGGAACTAACAGGAGGCTTCCAAGAATTGCAAGGAGCTAAACCTAAAAATCCCGCAGCAGAAGCAATGCCTGTGACTTCCGGAGGCGGAGGTTCTGAAAGGAAGACTAGCCGGAGAAAAAGAAAATGAAGTCCATATACGTATTCACATTTTGTTTATTCTCTTTTTTTCACTGCGCTTATTTTTTCCCTGCATCGAATAAAGAAAATAAGAGTCCGAAACAATTATATTCCGAATGTATGGAGACTTTCGCGGATGATACGAAGTGTAAGGAATTTGTACTCAAATCCATTCCGGATGCAGACATAAGTTTATTGGGACAGAATGCAGACCCGAATGCATTAGAAGCTTCTTCAAACGTTTTTATTCGGTCCGAATTAATCCGATCTTTGATGAGTCAAAATAAACTATTTGTAAAAACGAAACTGGGAGAACCGGACGAGAGAAGGACAGTAAATAGCTGGGCCCCTGGTATGGAAGAATGGCTTTATTATAGGCCCATTTCTAAATTTGCAGAAGGTTCAAGACCGGATAAAGAAATTAAAATTCTATTTTCGAGAGGGGCGGTACTCAAAGTTACTCATACTCCTCCGGATCCTATGCGTTAATATATAATTTAGGTAGTTATTTTATACTAAACGATCTATCTATCTTTTCAGGCTAAAAAATTTCGAAATCTTGACGGAATAACCGTCTATATTCATTTGGCATAATAGTGCGGCGCATACCTTACATTCTGCTGATCTTCTTACAGATTGCTCTGGTAGTCTTTTGTTCTACTTTGGAATGGGTGGATAAAGACCTAGAGAGCCGTGCTATTTCTTTATCCCAAACAAAGAAAAACATTTCCACCGCCCTTGAATCTGATCTAACGGACTCCGAAGGACTTGTTTACACACAAGCAAGAGAAAGAGACAGCAGGCTTGCTGACTTTATTGCGGATGCATCATCCAGCTATCCTTGGACTCCACCTACATTTGATTCTAAGATCGTATTTGTAAGCGGCCAATACAGATCGGACCGACTTCTCCATTTTTCTCTAACAAATCTCCCTCCACCTAGCCTGTCTTAATCGGTTTTATATTACTTCGGAACGGTTTTCGCGCCATAGGTCTATTGGCATCGTTCCATAGGGGAGTCTTGCATAAGCAAAAGCTATCTTCAGGGATAACTTCGTACAACTATGAATAAAAAGATACTAACGTTTCTAATTTTGGTCTGGGCGACGAATCAGACCGTTTCTCAGCCGGATTCGACCCCGAGTGGTGCTCCCGGGATCGGTGAAACTTTGTATACGGATGCAAAGATCGCGGCGGCTTCGGGAGATCAGGAAAGGACACAAGTTCATTTGGAACTTGCCAAAGCGGAAGAACTGCTTTGGAAGAATAACCTTCTATTACTTGCTTCTAAATTTAATATCGACGCGAGAAAAGCGGGTATAGAACAAGCAGGTCTCTATGCGAACCCGAATATTTTCGTGGATCAGAGTATTTTTGCGGAGCCTACACAACGTTATTTCGATTTTACAAGATCGGGACAAACTGTGGTGCAGATCCAACAAGTATTTTTACTTGGTGGTAAGATAGACAAACGTGTTCGTGTAGCAGAGTTAAGTGCTAAGATGAGCGAGCAGGAGTTTTACGATCTTGCAAGAGCGCTGATCACTAAACTCCGTAGGACCTTCTACTTTATTCATTATTATAGAGACGCGATTGCCTTTTACGACAAAAGTCTGATCGCCTTGGAAAAAACCGTAAATTCAGCGGAACTCGCCCATAAAAGAAGAGCGGTTCTTCAGTCTGAAGTTTTACGTTTAAAAGCACTTCTATTCTTTTTAAGAAAAGAAAGAGAAGATCTTAGGATTAAAGTCCTGGAGAAGGAAGCGGATCTAAGAGTTTTACTCAACGAAGACACATATAAAAATCAAGCTGTAGCAATCGTTCCTGTTTTAGATCTGGACTTCGTGGAAAAAGCATCCATGGAAGGATTAAAATTAGATAATATGCTTGCTAAGGCCAGGGAATACAGACCTGACCTGAAAAAGGCAGTCCAAGCATTAAGATACGAAGAAGCTAACCTGGAATTACAACATGCAAATGCAATTCCTGATCTTGCGTTCGGTCCGATGTACAACAGAGGAGGAACGGCCTTCCAAAACTATTGGGGGATTACTGCTCAGTTGAATATTCCAATTTTCGATAGGAACCAAGGGAATATCAAGGCTGCCGAAAAATCCATCCAAGTCAGAAAACAAGAATTGAAAAACCTGATCTTGGAAGTGGAGAACGATGTAAGCGTTGCCTTGGCAACTGCTAAAGCAAAAGACGATCTCTACAGAAAATTCAGAAATACTTATACTAAGGACTACGCTGATTTAGCGGAGGATATGATCCTTAGTTACGAAAAACGTTATATATCCATTTTAGAATTCGCCGACTTCTTCGAAACATACAGATCTAGTATCGTGGAAATGTTACGCCTCCAAACAGACAGGATGGAAGCGATCGAAGGAGTAAATTACTCGGTCGGAACGGGGCTGATAGTCCCAAGTTACAAATCCAACGGAGAATCCGGTGGTGCTAAGGAAGGGGGCTCGAAATGATTCCATCATCTAACAAACTTAGAATTTTATTAATCGTTCTGGTGGCGGCTATTTCCGTTTCCATCGTTTCTTTTACGTTAAACAAAGGTGGGAAGAAGACTCCGCCTCGACCTCAAAAGGCAATTGTCCATGATCATGGTGAAAGGATCGAGTTTAAAGAAAATAGTCCTGGCCTCGAGATCATTAGAAGTGCAGAGATCGGCAAACCTGGAGAATTTGTAACTGTAGAAGCTCCTGCGAGATTGATTGCCACTACATCTCCTTCCGTATCCGACTCTGAACAAATCGTATTATTTGAATCTGCGGAATTGAACGACCTATATGTCGGCTATGTTCATGCTAAGAATAGTCTGAATAGATCCCGTAAAAATTTAGATCGTATCAAGGATATGTTCAAACATAGAGTAGCGACTGAAAAAGATCTGATCGAAGCAGAGACTGAAGTAAACAACGACGAGGCCGAATTCGCGGAGTTTGAAGGAAAATTGAGGGCAGTCGGTTTAAACCCTGCAATGATCAAAAAAGCGGCCGGTCAAACAGCTTGGATTATTTCTGACGTTCCAGAATCCCAACTTTCCAGTCTGCAAAAAGGGAAAAGGGTTAAGGTGGTGTTCAACTCCTTCCCGAACCAGGAATGGGCCGGAACTGCCGAAGCATTGGGAGATAACGTGGATCCTTTTACTAGAACTGTAAAAGTCAGGATCGCGATCAAAAACGAAGGTTATAGATTAAAACCTGGAATGTTTGCAACCGTAAGATTCCCAGAAGAAACAGGAAGCGATTCGGTTGTTATTCCTTTCAATTCTGTAGTAACTGTAGAAAGCAAAAATTACGTTTTCGTAGAAGAAACTCCTCATGAATTTTTCAGAAGAGAAGTTGTGCTCGGGATTTCCACAAGAGAAAGAGTGAACGTTCTGGAAGGTTTGACCAAAGGTGACAAGGTGGTTGTAGAAGGGGCCATTCTCTTGAAAGGACTTAGTTTCGGATTTTAATCTCTATGAAAAGAATACTAAGTTTTATTATTATAATATTCTTATTTTCTTTTGTTTCTTCCGTTTATTCGGAGGAAAAGAAGAAGGATTATAAGAGTGAGGATATTTCTCCCGAATGGTCTCCAGATGCCGATCGTAAGACCAAATTCGGAGAGGAAGAGAAAGACGAGCTTACTCAGAAAGCTCTTCCTAAATCTACGAACTTCTTCGTTTACGGGGCGAGTATAGGTTCTCCCGGAAGTATTAACTTTAATTTGGGATATTATTATAAAGATATCGTAATACGCGGGTCCGGCGGTCATTGGGGACCTCATTGGTGGGGATGGCAGGCGGATCTAGGTTTTAGTTTTTGGAAAACTTCCGTTATTGCACATAGCGTTTCTGTAGTAATAGGGCAATTCCAAGTAGATCCTTTTGCTCCTGAGTTAGGACGAGGCGGACAAACTTCTTATCCTACTGGCAGCGATTTTCCAGGATACCAACATAGGAATCCTACATTTGAAGATCTGATCATTCGCTCTTATATAGCTGAGCAGAATCCGAATTTAGCCACCTTCCTGGAATATGAGAGTAGAGACAAACAGAAGGTAACTTTAAACCAAAGATATGTAGGACTTACATATGATTTCCTTCTCGGAAATTTCTTTCTACAAGTTGGGGGAGGAGTAGGAAGTGGAGATTACAAAAATCCACAGCTTCTCATTCAATTAGGTTACTTCTTTGATACGAGGTCATACTAATGATAGATAAACTCATAGAGTCCGTACTCAAGTTTAGGGTTCCCACTATTATCGCTTCAGCTTTTGTAGCGGTTTTAGGAGTTTGGGCTTGGACAGATATTCGAAAAGAAGCCTACTCGGATATCGCGGATACTCAAGTCCGTTTGATTGCAAAATTTCCGGGAAAAGCTGCTGTTGAAGTAGAAGAAAGAGTAACTCTTCCTATCGAAAGAGTATTGAATGCGATTCCCAAAGTAGCTGTACGTCGTTCCAGAACTATCAATGGTCTTGTAGTATTCCAATTCGTTTTCGAAGACGGGACAGACGATTATTTTGCGAGGATGCGACTTATGGAACGGGTCGCGGATGCGGATATTCCGGAGGAAGTCCAACCAGCTCTAGGACCTATGAGTTCTCCTGTAGGAGAAATTTTCAGGTATGTAGTCGAATCATCCGGGAATCACACTCAAATGGAATTAAGAACGATCCAAGACTGGATTGTTATGCCAAAGATGTTATCTATTCCTGGAATCGCGGACGTGGTTACATTCGGAGGTTTGCCTAAACAATTTCATATAGTAACTTCTCCCGATAAATTAGTACGTTATAAACTTACGATAAACGATGTAATCCAAGCGGTTCAGGTGAATAACTTAAATACTGGCGGGAATCTTCTTTTACAAGGTGAGCAAGGTTTTCCTATCCGTTCTTTGGGCGCAATACGAGAAGCTGAACATATAGAAAATATCGTAGTAAAAACAGTGAACGGAGTCCCCGTATTTGTTCGGGACCTGGCTACAGTGGAAATTTCTCACCCTATTCCGAGTGGGGTCTTAGGTTACACTGTTCGTATAGATAATCAGGTCATGGATATAGATTCTTCCGTTCAGGGACTCGTGGCCATGCGTCGATGGGGGGATCCCAATGAGATGGGAGATCGGATTCGTGCAAAAGTAAAAGAAATTAATGAGAATTATCTTCCTGAAGGGGTACAACTCAGGACAACCTATGACAGGAGTGATCTTGTAAATTATACGTTACGCACCATTGGAAGAACTCTTTTAGAAGGAGTGATGGTCGTAAGCTTGGTACTAATCTTCTTCATCGGAAGTGCAAAGGCTTCTCTTGTAGTAGTGGCAACCATTCCTTTCGCCTTATTATTCGCCTTTCTTCTCATGAATATAACCGGGATCCCAGCAAGTTTATTGTCCTTGGGGGCTATCGACTTCGGGATCGTTGTAGATGGTGCCGTGATCATGGTAGAGAATATCATGAGAAGATATAGGGACGCCACTCCTAGTGATAAAAGTAAGGGAATCATCAAACTTACAGCCGAGTCCGGCTCCGAGGTCGGGACTGAAATTTTATTTTCCATTCTGATCATCATACTTGCGTATTTGCCTATTTTTTCATTCGAACGTATTGAAGGTCGTCTGTTTAAACCTATGGCTTTCACCATCTCCTTCGCGATCTTCGGAGCTTTAATTTTCTCTATGACTGTTGTACCGGTTTTGATGACTTTTATGTTCCGCAAATATTTCGAATCGGAAAAACCTGGACCGATCGCTTGGCATAACCCGGTTTATGGATGGATCGAAGAACGTTATAAAACCTTAATAGATTATTTAGTAGAAAGATCTAGAAGGGTAGTCATCGGTGCTTTTACCGTTGTGATCATACTTTTGGGGATAGGCGGATATAAGCTTGGGACCGAGTTCCTCCCTGAGATGGACGAAGGTGGATTTAACCTAAGGATCTTTTTCCCTGTAGGAATTTCTCTCCCTGAAGCTCGTAAATTTATGCCTAAAATTCGGGAGACGATCTATAAAAATGAACAGGTAAGCGTTGTACTTTCTCAGTTAGGAAGAAACGACGATGGAACGGATCCTCTTCCTCCGAACAGATTGGAAGTTCTCGTAAGTTTGAAAGATTACGACGATTGGAAGGAAAGGATCACCAAACAGGAACTTCTCCTTAGAATGAAAAACGATCTGGAGGCTACTCTTCCCGGTGCAAGGATCAGTTTCTCTCAACCGATCATGGATAACTTGTCGGAAGCGATTATGGGTACCATTGCGGACCTTGCGGTATTCGTATCCGGCCAAGACTTAAAAGTGATGCGTAAACTTGCGGAAGAAATCCTAGATATTGTAAAGGATATGCCAGGAGCGAGCGAATTCGGAATAGAGCAAGAGGCGGATAGTCCACAGTTAACTGTTCGAATTGATAGGGAAGCAGCGGCCCGTTATGGGATCAATGTAAGCGATATCCAACAGATGGTAGAAGCTGCCATCGGAATGCAAAGGATCAGCACCTTGTATGAGGGACCTTCCGATATTCCTCCAAAAACACCTGCTCGATTCGGAATCGTAGTTCGATTTTCCAAGGATTACAGAGCTTCTAAAAGAGCGATAGAGGCGATGCCGATCATTTCTCCTAAGGGAGAAAGGGTGCCTCTTTCTCAATTAGCGAAGATCACATTAGAAGACGGACCTACTATGATCTTTCGCCAGGAAGGTAGAAGGACCATTACCGTAAGAACAAACGTAAGAGGTCGAGACCAAGGTGGTTTCGTGAACGAACTTCGTAAAAAAGTGCAGCAGAAAATAAAACTTCCGGAAGGATACGAGGTTCGTTACGGCGGACAGTATGAGAACCTTGCTCGGGTAGGTAAAAAACTAGCGATCGTTATTCCTGTAACTATTGCGATCATTTTTGGAGTATTGTTCTTACTTTATAGAAATTTAAAATATGTATATGTGGCTTTAGCCTGTTTGCCTCTCTCCTTAGTGGGAGGAATGTATGCGCTTCTATTTAGAGGGTATTATTTTAACGTATCCAGTGGGGTAGGTTTTATCTCCTTATTCGGGATTGCTACCATGTCGGGAGTACTTTTTGTTTCCAGGACAAATCATCTTTTGAGAGACGAGCCGACTTTAACCACGAAAGAAGCAGTAACACAAGCAGCTGTGATTCAATTGCGACCAATGCTAATGACGATGTTACTCGCTTTACTCGGACTAATTCCAGCTACCTTGGCGTCCGGAGTCGGTTCGGATGTTCAGAGGCCTTTGGCTACGGTAATCGTAGGAGGCTTATTCTCCGCCTTATTCCTGGTACTGACGGTTCTGCCTTCTCTATATTTAGTCTTAGTGGGAGATAGAAAACATGAGGCCGCGGGAGCAGAAACATTCGAACTTCATCCGGAAGCATACGTTTCGCTATATGATGAAGAGGATATTCAAGACGCTCCTCCGGCACATAGGAACGGAAGTAAGAAGGTAAAGAAAAAAGCCCTTACCAAAAAGAAACGTTAATTCATAATTTAAATCGACTGATCTAAAGGCCGCTGTTCACGCGGCCTTTTTTATTTTCTTTTCGTGAATCATGAAAACAGAATTGACTCTAATCGACTAAACGATATGCACTTTACCAAAATATAGATACAGGTGATGACCATGAATGTACCCGAAAAAATTTTGATTCTAACCGGAGTTTTAAATTTAGCATACGGAAGTTTGACAGGATTTGCATATGCATTCGCTAGAATGAAAGCAGAATTCCCTTCCAGATACTTGCAGGCTGCGCATATCGGACCATTGATGCAAGGCGCTATGATCCTTGGTTTAGTATTTGCGTTTCAACTTGCTCCTCTTTCGGAAACGACTGCTTTAGTCGGGGCGATCTCTTTTGCCGTTTCTTCTGGATTTATCGCTTTAAAAGACACTGTAGACTGGCTCCAGGGGATCAAAGACGAATTTAAGGAAAATCCTCCTCTTGGAAAGATCCTAGGTGGAATAGGTGTCACCGCGAATCTAGTTGGGATAGGCATTATCGTTTATGGAGTTTTAGTAGCATAATAGCTAAGGCAGAAGGGCAGGGCTTTAAAAGGGATCTGTTATCCGACGTATAAATCATAAAAATCTATCTACAGGACCAACAATTTCTTAGATAGATTTTTGAAATTTCGAATCAAAAAATCCCTTCTACCTCGAAATTTTTTTCAGGTTTTTTCACTCTAAAAATCTTAAGAGGGTCTTGAAGATGAGCGAACATTTAAAGGCAAAACTGAAAAAAGCGGATACAGGCTTTTGGAAAAAAACTTTTAGATCCTGTTGGAATATCCTTCCTCATTCTTTTAGAAGACAATTGGTTGCCATGTCAGGGCAATCCGATTTAGACTTCTGAGAGTTACCCTTCTTCTTTCCTGATTTCGATTTTTTCCATTTTCTATAAAGATAAAAAAAGAGCGCCCGGTTCGGACGCTCTTTTTTTCTAAAGATCGTTATCTAAGCTGGATTAGAACTTAGCTACGATACCTAAGGTTAAACCGTATTGATCTTTACTTTTTTCACCGGATGAGTTCACGAATTGATATCCGTTCGCCCAGTCTCTTCTCATATCAAGCTTGATCAAAAGATTTTCAGTGAAGTTCCAAACTGGAGTCACAGTAAAGGTCTTATAAGAACCATAATGTGTTGCTCCGTAGTTGGTATAATCTTTCGGTTTCAAGATCTGTAATACTTCATTGTCGCTTAGCCCAGCAAGAGCAGGAGTAGAAGCTTTAACAGCTGCTGCTAAAGCCGCGTCTTCCTGTTGTTGAGATTGGCTCAAGTAAGCATTTGCATTTCTGAAAGGGTTGAAAGTAGTCAACTGAGTGTTGTATTTACTATCGTCGATGTACTCGAAACGGAAGTTAACTCCCCACTCTTCATTAATTTTAACCTTAATCCAGGATCCGTAAGCTTTATAGGAAGCTTTAGTATTACTAGTATTTACAGCACCACCTAAAATTTTCTCGATAGTGTACGGGTCTGATCCGTCAGCGTTTGCAGCAGCAGCTTCTTTGTTTCCTGCAACAGCATTATTAACTGCAAATCCTCCAGCTTTTTCACTCCAAGTATAGTCTAAGTCGATTGTAATTCTTTCATGCGGGGTGATCGAAATGATCGCATGGTTCATGAACCAGTAGTCTTTATTGTACTTAGCTCTTGGAGCGTAGTTAGCTATGTTAGCACCTTCTCCAACGGAAGTCAGATAGTAACCTTCCCATGGATTAATTACACCTTGGCTTCCATCTTGAGAGTACAATGTGTTCCAGGTAATGGAAAGTTTATCTTCGATAATCTGTCCTTTTAACTGAGTTCCAACCGCTTTATGCTGAGTAGCTCCTTCTACGAAGGTATTTTTTCCTGATGTGGTCAAATTTGCTTCGGTAGGAGATAAATAACCAGTACCACCACCACTGTTGTACAGATAAAAGGTTCCAGCCCATTTGTCTGTAAATTGTGTGGTTAAGCGAGCACCGGTATGAATGAACGGGATCGTGTTTTGGAAGATGGCCCCTATCGAGTAGTTAGGGTTACCCATTGACTCGATCACCTCATATCCAATATGAGTTGCCATCTTTCCTATATCCAGTGTCATCCCTTTCAATACAGGGAAATACATACTGATGTATGCTTGCTTTAATAGGTTGTAGTTATATACACCGTTAACAGTGCTATAAAGACCTTCTTGGTACGGGTTATTCAAACCGTTTTGGAAATCCACTCGGAATCCCCAAGGGCTTCCCTTCTCGGCAGTTTTCTGAACCGCTAAGGCAGCTGCGTTCACTGCGAAGTTCTTGTTGTTGGTCTCGAAAGCTCTGGTAGAATCGATATCATTTCCTTGTAACGGGTTGTTGTTGTACATGTAGTACACATCCACGAATCCGGAAAAATCCACCGCGTCGTACCATTTCTTTTCTACTGGCTCGGCTTTTACCGCCGCAGCCGGAGCTGCCTTCGGGTCCGGTGTATCCTTTTTCGGTTGGGCAAAAACCGAAGAGGCGGTCACCAGAGTAAAGGTAGCAATGAGGTTGACTGTTTTTTTTCTCATCATTCTCCTAAATCTCCTATGCTCCTAACTATGCAACTAGCGTGCCAATACGATAAAAATAGGCAAAGAGACTAAATAAGGCTTAAAAACGATTCTAAATCCAATATTTGATGTTTAGAGTTTATATATATTTCGGGCTATTTTTTCTATATCGGCATAGTGCTTAAAAAATAAGCATAAGTTTGGATGCTGAAAGACTAGGCAAAGTAGAAGATATTTTGAATGAGGCGAGGTTTTGGCAGGGAAAATTGAGGTGGGTCTTGTAGTAACTTCGACCGTTATCTTAATTTACAAAGATTTACGGATCAGTTCCAGAAGAAGTTTCTCTGAATTTAGATTCGGATCTTGGAGCACGGAAAGTAAGGAAGAGCGTAGTACTTCTCCTAGTTTGGGCGCTGGAAGGTCCGGAAATTTCTCCCGGATTAGATTTCCATCTATGACCAGATCAGAGAGCAGAAGTGGAGGATTCTTCGTCCATTCTTGTTCCGCTTGAGTGAGCCAAAATGCTTCTTCGGTTAAAAAAGCGGACCAAAGTTGTGAAAGTTCTAAACACCAATCCCAAAGTTCTTTTTTGCCTGCATATTGTGCGACCGGATGAAGTAAGTGGGTACGGAGTCCTGCTGAAGTTTTTAATCCTTCTCTTTGCTGGATGAGCAAAAACAAGGTTTTTACAAGAAACTGAGAATCTTTTGTCCTTTGGTTGGAAAATCTAAGTTCTTTAAAAAATACATTCGAGTCGCCGAGCCATGTTTGTTCCGAAAAACAAGAAGTTAGGAAATAGGCCAGTTTTACTTTTTCAGTCGTTTGGACTAATTTGGAAAATCCGTTTTTATGTTTTTCCCAGTCTGCCGAATACAATTTTGTTTTGGTGAATAATTCTAAAGTTTTATATTTTCTTAATAGATCTAATCCTCCGATTGGATTTTTACTTTTGAGTATTTTTAAAAATTCATCATGTATTCTTTCCGGGGAAACCTTCGCTGTGACTAATTTGCATGTTTCTATCGCATTTGCAGTTTCCGGATGGATTTTAAATCCGAGCGTGGAAACGAATCGAATTGCTCTAACCGGCCTAAGTCCGTCTTCCGTAAATCTGGAGACCGGATTTCCGATGGTCTTAATTAAAGAATTTTGAATGTCTTCTAATCCGGAATGTTCATCTACTAAGATCTTCTTTTGAAGATCCAAGGCAAGGGCGTTCATGGTGAAGTCCCTCCTTTTTAGATCTTCGCTTAGGCTTACGCCGAATTGTACTGTCTCAGGTCGTCTTCCGTCTATATAGTCTTCGTCTTTTCTGAATGTAGTTAATTCGTATGATCTATCTTGAAATAATACTGTGATGGTTCCATGTTTGATCCCGGTAGGGACAGTTCTTTTGAAAATTTTCTGCACTTCTTCCGGTGAAACGGAAACTGCAAGATCGTATTCATGAGGCACTTTGTTTAAGATCAGGTCGCGGACACTTCCCCCAACTACGTATGCTTCTCCTCCGTGATTTCGTATGGTACTACTGATCTCTAATAGATCCTCTAGAAAAGGAGAAGGGATTTGTGAGATGAGTTGTTTCGGATCAGGGTTCATCATTCCTGGACGATCTTCTTCCAAATCGGTAGATAACGGTCTTTGAGCGCAGGATTCTTAGAAAAAATCTCTTCTACCTGCTTTTTGGTTTTTTCGTCTACAGAAACTCTTAAGAAGGGAAGGTCTGCTTGTTGGGAAAGGATTTGATCTATTCTTCTTCCTGTTTCATCCCAAGCCGTATTGCAGATCTCCTTGTATTCTTCGTCAGCATGTTCGTTACAGAGGATTGCAAGTTCTAAATACTTTCCTTCTTTTTGTAGTTCTTTCATTTTGTCCAAGATACTGGCCTTACAGGTTTGGAATAAGAGTAGGAACAGAATTAGGATTTTCGTACGGCCCATGCATGGAATTTTTCAAGAGGAATCCCAAGAGGAAAACCTTTTTTTTCGCAGGGAGTTCACGGAGCCCAAAGAGTATCAGGTGTTTGAACTCTAACAAGGAGGTCAGTTTAAGATTCAAAAGCTAGATTGGCTAGTTTATCTGCTCTTTTATTTTTCTCCCTGGGGACATGATGGATAGAGAACAGTTTGAGTTTAGAAGTGAGGCCTTTGACTTTTTCTTTAGAAACTTGCAGGTGAGGGGATTTGACCTTATATTCCCCTTTCAGTTGTTTTACTACTAATTCGGAGTCTAGATATGCCGTAACCTCGTCCGCATCTTGGGAGAGGCAATATTCTATACCAGCTTCCAGTGCCGCCCATTCGGCCACATTATTGGTTCCGTCGGAGATCCTACGTGAGATGGAGTGGACTTCCGTGTCTCCTTCGTAAATCGCCACCCCAATCGAAGAAGGTCCCGGATTTCCTTTAGAAGCACCGTCGCAGTATATTTTGAACTTTTTCACCGGTCTATTCTTGGTTTTTAGATCCGAAAACGAATTGTAAAGGTCTCCAGAAAATTAGATATCCGATCAGGATGAGAAAGGATACTAAAAAGGAGAGTATACCTAAAACCAAAAATTGGAAGGTCCGATACAAATGATCGAAAATATGAGGGAAGAATAATCCACCAATCAAGCAGAAAAGTCCGGCTCCTAATAAGGCGAATAAAACGAAAGGTAGGGATAAAAAATAAAAAAGATAGCTGAGAATCGTAAATCCGAAAGCCAATCTATAAGCGTTCCAACGTGCCGGATGATCCATCATTAAACCAAATACCATCAATAGTCCTATCCTTCGGAGGCTTTGGTTTGGCAATGTAAAAACGAGTTGGAACAATGGCAATTCGAGATGAGGATAGATTATTTTGAATTTCTAAATTCCCTTCCGGAAACTCCGGAATCGGAATGTTCTTATTATCCGGATAGAAAGTCCAAGGTGAAAGGTTTTATCTTAAGAGAGAAAATTTTGCCGGAAGGATTGGATGTTCTATTTAGATTCGGTTTCAGAAGATCGGGTAACTTCTATTACAGAACGAATTGTGCCGGTTGTTCTCATTGTCTCAGTTACAGGGTTTCACTTTCTGATTTTAGTAAAACTTCTACTCATAAAAGATTAGAGAAAAATAATTCTGATCTGACTTTTAAAACTTCTTCTCCCCAAATCGATCCTGAAAAAGAGAATTTATATATCAAATACCAGAAGTCTAGACATGAAGGAAGTTATGGAGACTCGGACTTTGAAATTTTAGAAACGATGAAGTTCCAGATGTATGTGGGTTCTGAAAATTCAAAAGAACTTCTTTTATTCTTAAATGATAGGCTGCTCGGTTGGATTTTATTGGATCTAGGAAAGGAAGCGGTTTCTGCTGTATATTCCGTTTTCGATCCGGAAGAAAGTAAAAGAAGTTTGGGAAATTTTCTCATTCTTTCTTCTATCCTTTGGGCTAAGGAAAACGGATTTAAAGAATTTCAATTGGGTCTTTTTCTTCCGGGTCATCCTAAGATGGATTATAAAAAGAATTGGAAACCTTCCGAAATTTTGGATCGTAATACTGGTGTTTGGAAAGAAAGCGGATCTTTTCTTTCCGATTATATTTTGGAGAATGGTCCTAACGGAGATAAACGAGCAGGCATATAAACTCGGGTCATTCTTCTTATAAAATCCCCCAAATCAGGCTTGTCAGACTGGCCTTGCGTCCCAGAAAGGTTGGTATGGCTAAAAAGATCATCGTAGTAGGCGCTTCTAGCGGTATCGGAAAAGAAATTGCATCTCAATTGATCGAACAGGGACATCAAGTCGCTGCTTTTGCGAGAAGAGAAAAAGAACTGAAAAAACTTCCTTCCTCTAAAGCAAAAAACTTACTCGTCAAACATGACGTTACAGAATACTCCAAGGTCCCGGGAGAATTTGCTAAAGCAGTAAAAGTTCTAGGCGGCTTGGACGAAATTTATTACGCATCCGGTGTGATGCATAGAGTTGGTGCAGAAGAATTTCCAGTCGATAAAGATCTGGAAATGTTAGAAGTAAATCTTTTAGGTTGTGTTGCTTGGTTGAATTCCGCAGCTGCGTATTTCCAAGAGAAGAAGGCAGGCAAAATTATAGGTATTTCTTCCATCGCGGGCGACAGAGGTCGCAGAGGAAATCCGGTATACAATGCTTCTAAAGCTGGGATGTCTACTTATCTAGAAGCTTTACGCAATCGTTTAGCAGTGAAAGGTGTGCAAGTAGTCACTGTAAAACCCGGTATGATCCAAACTCCAATGACCGAGGGTTTGCAAGGACTTATGTGGCTCATCACAGCCAAAGAAGCTGCTCAAGTTATATTAGAAAAAGTGAATGCAGGAAAAGAGAATTTCTATGTGCCTGCTCGTTGGGCTTTGGTCTCTTTGATTATTAGACTTATCCCATCTTTTATTTTCAGAAGACTTTCCGTTTAAGGAAAAGGTGATCTAAAAATGGCAACCGCCTCTAAGAAAAAGACAGTTAAAAAAAGTGTATCTCCCAAATCTAAAAAAGCAGGATTCGATCCGAAAGAATTTGAGTCCCGATTAAGTCCTGTCCAAAAGGTGGAAGCTTGGGGAATGAACCATTTCTCCAATAGTAAGGTTTTTTTACCTACATCCATCCAGGACTTTAAAGACCTATTTTCCTATGCAAGAGATACGAATACAAAAATTGCATTTAGAGGCGGCGGTTGCAGTTACGGTGACGCAGCTACAAACGAGAAAGGGATCGTAGTTGATATCCGTAGTTTTAATAAGATATTATCCTTTGATCCTAAAACTGGGATCTTGGTTGCGGAGTCCGGAGTTACCATCAAACAACTTTGGGAATTCGGTATCGAAAAAGGATTCTGGCCGCCTGTTGTAAGTGGAACAATGTTCCCAACTTTAGGTGGGGCACTTTCCATGAATATTCATGGAAAGAATAACTTTGCAGTCGGACCGATCGGCGACCATATCCAAGAATTTACTTTTTTAAGTCCTGATGGAAAGGAATCCGTTTGTTCTCCTAAGAAGAATTCGGATCTCTTTTATTCCGCGATTTCCGGATTCGGAATGCTCGGAGCTTTTCTAACAGTAACCATAAAACTCAAAAAAATCTACTCAGGTAAGATGAAGGTTTGGCCGGTGAATACTGCAAACCTACAAGAGATGTATGATTATTTCGAAAGAGAATACAAACAATCCGATTATTTAGTGGGTTGGGTGGATTCATTTGCTTCCGGAAAAGGGATTGGAAGAGGTCAGATTCATAAAGCAGTTCATCTAAAAGCGGGAGAAGATCCTGACTTTCCAGAAAATTGCAAATTAGAAAACCAAATTTTACCAAGCACATTTTTAGGAATCATTCCTAAGTCTTGGATGTGGTTGTTCATGTATCCGTTCAGCAATAATTTTGGAATGAGATTTGTAAACTTCGGAAAATGGATCTCCGGATTTTTAAATAATAATAAACCGTATCAGCAAGGACATGCGGAATACGCTTTTCTTTTGGACTATGTTCCGAATTGGAAATTTATGTATAAGCCCGGTGCCATGATACAATACCAAAGTTTTATTCCGAAAGAAAACGCAGTTAAAGGTTTCGAAGAGATTCTGAGTCTTTGCCAAAAAAGAGGGATTGTAAACTGGCTTGCGGTGTTCAAGAAGCATAGACCGGATAAGTTTTTACTCACTCATGCGGTGGACGGCTATTCTATGGCTATGGACTTTCCTGCTACCAAAAGAAATAAATCTAAACTTTGGGAACTCGCCAAAGAAATGGATGAGATCGTTGTGAAAAATGGAGGAAGATTCTATTTTGCAAAAGATAGTACTCTTCGCCCCGAAGTTTATAGAAGATCTATGCCTAAGCAGAATTTGGAAAAGTTCAGAGCCATGAAGAAAAAACTAGATCCTAAAAATCTATTAGAGTCGGATCTGTTTAGAAGGGTCTGGGGAAAATAAAACCTCTCTGACTCTGTTTATAAATCCAAACTAGCGCATTTTCGTTCACACGGAGGGCACCGAGATCACAGAGGTTAATTTTACTTATTTTCATCTCTGTGTGCTTCGTGGACTCTGTGCGAAATTAGATAACTTCACTTTTTATAAAATTCTAAAGTCTCCATATTGATCGACGGACTTTGGTAGAAAACCCTATTCTTGAATTCAAAATGTTCTGATTTCGGTACCAAAACTTCTTTCGGATAAGAATCCTTAAAGCCGACTACGGTTACTTGGGTTTTTCCAAGCCCCCCTAATTTTTCTAAAAGTACATCGAAAGATTCAATAGAATCTATTTCATATACTTCTCTTTCTTCTCGGAAAGAATTGGGAGGTAGAAATACGGAACCTTTTCTATAAATTATCGTTTTGGAAGTATGCTCGCTTAGTTCTTTTTGTTCGGTTACAACAGATTTAGTAAATTTATAATATAGCCTGTCGAATATAATTCCGCCTACGATAGAATAGGAAAGAAGAAGAATAGCTGTTATTCTGAATGGTTTACTCAGTTTCTCCCAATTATTTTCTAAGATAGAAAATAGAAATAAAAGTAAAAATGGAAGAATGGTCATTAAAAACCTAGGCCCGAATAGTACCCCTTGCCAAAATCTGGTAGAGGTTAAAAACCCTGAGAGAAGTATAAAAATTCCTAATCCGTATAAGATCCGAGTTAATGCATCCGACTTCGGTTTCCATAAAATTATAAATGCTAAGGCAGGATAGGCCCCGAATAGTCCTAAAGAACCTTTTCCTAAAAACACCAATTGCCCTAGATAGTATATCTGAGAAACTAATTGATAAGAAGAAGATTCTTGCAAATAACCTCTGGATCCTAACGGGTGTCCGACTACAGAATAATTTATCACGGCTTGGATGATCAAAAAAGTTCCGAAGGTAAATGGGAATAATGCGGTTTTTGGATTTCTGAATATTCTGAAAATGTAAACTAAGGAAAGACTTGCGGCTAATAAAATTGTCTCTTGTCGAAAGAACGCTGCAAATCCGAAAAATCCACCTGCCAACACTAAATCGATGGATTTGGAAGATTCATCTTCTTTAAGTAAAAAATAAATCCCTTGGGTTACTCCGTAGATTGCCAGAATTGTTTCAGATAGATCTGTGGAGAATAAGCTGAATGCAGAACCGAAAAGTAATAAGATCAAAAAGAAAAACCTAGACCTTTCCTTTAGCCTCAAAAGTTCCGAGATTTGAAATAACGCTCTTAATGTTAAAACTCCAAAGATAAGAGATAAAAGAAAGCTACCGAATCTTCCGGAAAAATATGCAAATGGATATTGGATTGCAGTATAATAAAAAGGAAAAATATAATAACATTTTCCGTTATACACATGGGTCATGGTTGACCCTTTTTTAAGATCTAATGGCAAAAATCTAAATTCCGGATCGATTTCTTTTCCTGAGTATTTACAGGAAAAATCCGGAAAACCGTTTTGTAGAAGGTCCGCAAGTTGTTGTTGTTTGATTGCCCCGTCCCCGACCCGTATCCCGGTTTGGTACTGCCATGCCAGAAATAAGGATAAGAATACCGCTCCGAAAATCAGAAAGCCGGAAGGTTTGCCTGTAATAGAAGAAACCCGAGAAAGAAGGCGATTGAACATTCTGCTAAGAAGCCCTGGGAAAATACAGGGTCAAGAAGAAATCCCGAAAGAAAGTTTTGGATCATTCTTTGCCATTCGAATTCTGAATGACACTTGGATTCCGAATGTTTCTTTGGAAAAGTGTATTCCTTCTTAAAAACGATCCGATCCTTTTTTCAAAGGCCTCTTCCTAAATTCGTTTTTCCGATTTCCTGCATCGTATTTATATATGTGGTGATCGTGAATTCCTGGGTCACGGAAGACGCTTATATCAGTTTTAGGACTGTTGATAATTTTTTAAACGGACAGGGCTTGAGATGGAATACTTACGAAAGAGTTCAAGTATATACCCATCCTCTTTGGTTATTCGGTCTGATCTTTTTTTCATTTTGGACGATCCCTGTATATTATTCTTCTTTAATTCTTTCCTGGATTTGTGTAGGAGCGACTGCATATCTCCTTATTTTTCGTTTTGGGAAAAGAAAAGAAAATCTGTTTCAAGCCTCTTGGATTCTTTTGATATTGCTTATCTCCAGAGCATTTGTAGATTTTTCTAGTTCCGGTTTGGAAAACCCTCTTTCTTATCTTCTGATCGTTTTGTTTTTAGGTAAGGCGTTTGATCTGGAAAAAAGATGTGATTTTGCGGATCTTCTTCTTTTCTTTTTTTATCTTTCATTATCTTATCTAAACAGACAAGACACTGTTCTTTTTGGAATCCCATTTCTTCTATATTTATACAAACCTTTAAAAGAGAGAAAACTCTGGAGTAGATTTATAGGTGCTGCAGTATTGGGGCTGCTGCCAATTCTTCTTTGGTCCACATTTTCATTGGTTTATTACGGATACCTATTTCCAAATACTGCGTATGCAAAATTGAACACGGGTCTTACCGTTTCTCATTTATGGCCTTATGGTTTGGATTATTTGGAGAATAGTTTTCGCTGGGATGTTTTTACTTCAATAACGATCGTTCTTGCGATTTTACTTTTGCCTTATTTTGTCTGGAAAAAGAAGTTTTTGGAGGCGGCGCTTTCTGCAGGTATAGGGCTTTATATTCTATATATCTGCTCAATCGGAGGAGATTTTATGGCGGGAAGATTTTTTGCTCTTCCTTTTTTGGCCAGTGTTTTCTTATTTTCGGAACTTTCTCCTTCTTGGCTCCCTAGAGTAAGTGTTCTACTCTTTGTCGCCTTATTCTTGTTAAACCAAAACTCCAATTTGTATATTACAAAAGACTATACTAGACTTAGAAATGACGGAGAGATCCAGGACGAGAAAGGTGCTTATTTTAGAAGCACAAACTTTCTACGCTCCGTCCAATTCCAAGAATTCCCGACTCATGGCTGGGCGGTTGCAGGTAGAAAGTTCAAAAAGGCTCCTAAAGATGCAGAGATAGCCTGTGCCACGATCAATGTAGGCTTTTATGGTTATTTTGCCGGGCAGAATCGTAAGATTGTGGACGCAAATGCTTTAACAGACCCTTTATTAAGTAAATTGAAATCAATTTCTAACTGGAGAGTAGGGCATTTTACTCGAAATATTCCTCCGGGATACTTAGAATCCGTTTCTTCCGGACAAAATAAGATCCAAGATCCAAATCTAAAAGTATACTATGATCGATTGAAATTGTTAACCGAATCAGAAGATCTTTTCACAAAAGAGAGATTTATGGAAATTCTCCGAGAAAACTTAGGCGAGAATAGAAATTTGATCCGAAATTCTGACCCAAGAAGTCCTTGGGTGGGCATTCCCGATGGTTTCGCTTGTGGACTGGGAGTCGGTTACTAATTTAAGTAGTCTTCATTCTTCTTTTATCTTCAGATCGGAACTTTTGATTTTAAATTCTTGATCCTTCCCACAGGGTTTTCATTTTATTGTTAAGAATGAGCGAAGGACGAGCTTCTTGGAACGCATCCAAATGGCGGGAATGGTTTTCCGAAGGTGAGATTGTTCCGTACTTCCAGCCCATCTTGTCGGTAGAAAAAGACTCTATCTTCGGTTATGAAGCCCTCGCTCGTTTTATAGATAAAGAAGGTATTGTACATAGTCTCGGGCCATTCTTCTTGGCCGATATTCCTCATTCTTTTTCCGTTTCAGAAAGAGAAGAATTCAAAAATCTTAAATTAGAAATAGATAGAACCATCCGCAAAAAAGCGGTAGAGAAGATCAGCAATACTCCAGGTCTTGATCCTAAAGCAAAACTTTTTCTGAATATTTCTCCTTCTTTTATGCAAGATTATCTCTCCTCCAAAACGGATGAGGATCCTTATACTTTACAAATTGCAAAAAGTGGCGGTTTGGATCCTAAAAGGATCGTGATCGAAATTGTAGAGGAACATTTTTCTGGAGAGATAGACCAGCTAAAACCTCTGATTAATTTATATAAACGATCTGGATTTTTAGTAGCGATAGACGACCTAGGATCTAAGTCTTCTAACTTGGATCGGATCGGTGCATTACATCCTGATATTATTAAAGTGGATCTGGGGCTTATTCGTAGCTCAGTCGCATCCAGGAATTTTCAAGAGATCTTATTCACTCTGTCTAGACTAGCTGAAAGTTTAGGCTGTTCTCTTTTGTTCGAAGGTTTAGAAACTGAAACTGAATTGTATAATGCTCTTACTTATGGAGCCAGGTTTTTACAAGGTTTCTATTTTGCAGAGCCGGCTCCCGAGTTGATCGATATTAACGGTCTGAGCATCCGATTCTCGCAGCTACATGAATTATTCTTTAATTTTAAAAAATACCAATTATTACGAAGGATTAAAAAGGAGAAGGAACTGGAAGATCGTTTAGAATCTTCCGGCATCGAAGTGATTACTTCTAACGGTATTGCGACTATTAGACTCAGAAATTCTTACCTTCTGGAAAAATCTGTCTTTAGAATGTATGTGACCAATCATGAAGGAAGACAACTTTCTCCTAATTATTCTGGAATATCAGATTCCGGAATGTTGGAAGACAATTCCTTTGTGGGAAGGAACTGGAGTTGGAGACCATACTTCTTAGAACAATTTTATAAGAATGCAAAAGATTCTTCCGGTGGTTGGATTGCGAGCAACCCATACTATGACCTGGAAAGCAATTTACTCTTGGTAACTTATTCCAAAAGTATGGAAGAAGGAAACGTACTATTCGTAGATGTTAGAATGTGGGATTTCCCTTAATTTCCCTCTGCGGTCGTTACGTTTGCAGTTTTGATCCAGCCGAATAAACTTAACAGTTGGATACACCACCAACCTGGATCTAACTCTCCCTTTTGAATAGAGAACTTACTGGATTCGGGAAACGCATGGTGGTTATTATGAAGGGATTCTCCCATGGTTAAAAGTGAAATGAAAGGAACATTATAACCTTGGGTGCATGCGTTTGGAACGATTCGGACCAAGTCTCCTTTCTTATGGGCGTAGTGTCCGACTAACCAGTGGCCTAATATACAAGTAAAAAGCCTTCCGAATATTCCCCATACTACCAAACCTATACCTCCCAAATAACCGAAAATAGCTATAATCGGAACTTGCTGCCATAACCAGGTTTTTTCCAGAAATTGGATGACTTTATCTTCTGCATAGCCATTGGAATAACGGAAGACTTGCTTTTCTTTCATCTTTATCGTACAATTATTCTGTATTATGAAATCTTGAAATACGTTATTGTAATGACAGAAGTAGGGATGACACGCCTTACTTCTTTGGGCCCAGTCCCTCAGATCATGAAAATATCTTAAAGATAGAGGTCCGCCTAAACCGGTCAGAACTCCTAGATAAATTAAAAATCTTTTTAATTGAATGGAAGAAGAGAATGAGTCATGGATCATTCCTCTATGTAGACCGACGGAGTGACCGAAGCTAAGTGTGATGATGGTTAAAGAGAAAGAAATAATCGTATTTGTAGGAGAGTAGGTGGAATAACCGAAGATCAGGAAAACGGTTAAACATGTTAGGAATAAAATGGATTTGGTCGGCGCCCAAGTGATCTTGCCGTCGCAAGGATCTAAAGTTTTGATTTCTGGAGAATATATCATAGAGCCTCCATAAGCGGCGCTCTAAGAGGATTTAGGCGTTACCCGCTTCACTCTATATTATATACCTATTTAAAAGTTGATGAAGCCAAAATTAAAATTTCATTTTGGAAATTTTTTTCAAATTTAGCCAACTTTTACACCGGAGTCAGAAAGCATACGATTTACATTGTCTATAAAACGTTTTTTCTCTCCAGGTCTTGCAGAATTTCCTTCCAGAGAAAGTCCTACATATAGGTTCCCGTCCGTATCTCTTGCAATCGAACGCACAACTCCGTACGCAGTGATAGGAGATTGCATTTTAAAAAATATATCGAATGTAAATCCTTTTCTTCTAGGTAGCTCGCTATTTAGATCCGGATGATTGATCTTTACTCTCAAACCACCTGTGGA
Organism: Leptospira neocaledonica; assembly: GCF_002812205.1. Classification (NCBI taxonomy): domain Bacteria; kingdom Pseudomonadati; phylum Spirochaetota; class Leptospiria; order Leptospirales; family Leptospiraceae; genus Leptospira; species Leptospira neocaledonica. The sequence continues at coordinate 115,710 of NZ_NPEA01000008.1, read as the reverse complement.
AAGATCTATGACTGCAAATCTTTCCTTTACTAGAATGGTATTGGATTCTCTGATCCGGTCCACCATATCGAATGTGAGGGTTTTTATCTCCATTACTTCGGAGATATCTATTTCTCTATTTCTATTTTGGGCATGTACATATCCGATCGGGATCGCCTGCTCATCGTGGTTGATATATATAACTGGAACGATCAGTTCGGATCTGATCTTTTGGTTGGCGTATTCTATGATCTTTTTGCGAACATCGTCTTCGTCACCTAGTTCATGTTCGTAATCTATAAACCCGCTCGGGTCGGAAGATTTAAAAGAGTCCGGCTTTTGTGTATTCGGAATATATAATATTTTTCCGGTCTTTTTAACTATATCGAATTTATCTCCGATAGAATTGAAAACGTCAATTTTGACTATATCGAATTTAGGTTTTAGGGTCCGTTCCGTATCAGCAAAATTCACTTTTACGGACGTAGGTATATTGAATAAGTTCGCATCGATTGTGGTTCTACTAGTACGCAGATTCGTGATCCAAACGCTTCCGTCCGCCGGTTTGATCCTGGTGAATTTTCTCTCTCTGCTTGCGATGGAAACATGCTCCACCTGCATGATGTATTGATTATTGGGTTTTTCTTCCAGGACCTCGCATTCTAGTTCGACGTATCTCGCGAGGAGTTTGTACAAAACAATATGGGCATTCAGCTTAAATTGTTCGGCCATCCGACCTTGTACTAAAATTTTTGTGGCGTCTTTATTGACGGAGAGAAGTTGAACGGACTCGTGTGTTTCCGTATCCCTTACGAGTAGATCTGTTTTGAGTAGAAATTTTCCAATGATATGGAGTCTTTTACCAGGATCTGTGATGAACTCTTTGTCTCTTTGTTTCCTTTGAACCTTTTCCATTAAATTCCTAGGTCGATCGGATTCCGGCGGAAAATTATCTTGATTCCAGCCTTTGGCTTCGTTTTGATGTAATAGGTAAGGTACACTAATGTCAAACCAATCTTACCGAGACTCCCAATTTTTAGACGGCCTATCCGGCGAAGAACTTTTCAGCATGCAAATCGGGCTTACCTATCGGGACTTTTTAGTCCTGCCCGGTTTTATCGATTTTAATCCTTCCGAAGTAGAACTAGAGACTAGATTAACAAAAAAGATCAAACTCAAAAGACCATTCGTAAGTTCCCCAATGGACACTGTAACTGAGTCTTCTATGGCTATTGCACAGGCCCTTATGGGAGGGATCGGAATTATTCACTATAATAATTCTGTAGAAGAACAGGTAGCTGAAGTCAGCAAAGTGAAACGTTTCGAGAACGGATTCATTTCTGACCCTGTGGTACTAGGGCCAAAGAATACGATCCATGATCTGGACAGGATCAAAGAGACTTTGGGATTCACAGGAATTCCGATCACTGCGGACGGGACCAGAAATTCTAAGCTGGTCGGGATTGTGACCAATAGAGATATCGATTTTGAAAGAGATCGTTCTATTCCTGTGGAAAAGGTAATGACCACTGATGTGATTACCGGGAAAGCAGGGATCACTTTAAAGGAAGCAAACGATATTATCAAAAAAGAGAAGATCGGAAAACTTCCGATCATTGACAAAGACGGAAAACTTGTCTCTTTAGTGAGTCGTTCCGACCTGAAAAAGAATAAAGAATTCCCAGATTCTTCTAAGGATGAGAACAAAAGGCTCAGATGTGGGGCTGCGGTTTCTACCTTACCTGAATCCAGGGACAGGGTCGCTGCATTGTATGAGGCAGGCGTGGATGTTATCATCATCGATTCAGCCCAAGGAAACTCAATCTACCAGATAGAGATGCTCCAGTTCATTAAATCCAATTTCAAAAATCTGGAAGTGATCGGTGGAAACGTGGTCACTCGTGGCCAGGCCGAAAATCTGATCGGTGCAGGAGCGGACGGACTTAGGATTGGAATGGGACCTGGATCCATCTGTATTACTCAGGACACCATGGCCGTGGGAAGAGCCCAAGCAACTGCGGTATACCAAACTGCAGCTCATGCAGCAAAACATGATGTTCCGGTTATTGCAGACGGTGGAATTTCCAATATTGGAGATATCGCAAATGCTTTGGCAATCGGAGCCTCTGCATGTATGATGGGATTTATGTTCGCAGGAACCACTGAGGCACCCGGAGAGTATTTTTACGAGAATGGAATACGTCTCAAGAAGTATCGCGGGATGGCAAGTATCGAAGCCATGAAAGCCGGTGGAGACAAACGTTATTTTAACGAAGGCCAAAAAGTAAAAGTGGCTCAGGGAGTCAGCGGTTCCGTAGTGGATAGAGGTTCAATCCTGAACTTTATTCCATATTTAAGCCTTGGACTGAGACTTTCTTTTCAGGATATGGGATTCCGTTCCGTCCAAGACTTACATCAGGGACTTAGAGAAGGAAAACTCAGATTCGAAAGAAGGAGTGAATCCGCTCAAGCCCAAGGTTCTGTTCATAGTCTTTACTCTTATAGTGCACCTAGTTTAAGAGCAGAATAATAGAATCCTTAGATTTTTCGGGAAGGAAAGGTTTTGAAAAAGTTTCATCTTATTTCGATAATCCTAATATTCCCGATTCTGATGGCTGGGGAAATTTCCCATGCTCAGGCCCCGCCGGATAAGGCAAGAGTCGCTCAGGAGCTAGTCGCGAGACTAGACCAGGCACTCTTGAAGACGGACGGTTTAGTCAAAGCAAATCTGATCCTGATCAAAAAGACGGGGGATTCCTGGACCTGGGATATGAGCATTTTTAGAAAGGGAGAAGATTCTCTCTCCCTATTCGAAAGCAAAGGCCGTGGTTTAGAATATAAGATCCTATTTAAGGAAGACGGAGAATTGATCTTCGCCTTTAATGCGCTTTCCAGGAAAATTTTCAAAAAGAACGACGAAGAAAAATACGAGAATCATCTCAATACCGGATTCAGTTTTGTGGATCTGGCAGGAACTTCTTACCAGGCAAATTATAATCCTATTGTTCAAAGCGATCTGGATATCGCAGGTAAAAAAATGAAACGAGTGGCTTTAAGACCGATCGTTCCTTATTTTTATTCCAAACTTATTTTACTTTTGGAACCAGATACATTAAGACCTATTCGTTTGGATTTCCATGATAAGGACGGGGTACTTTACAAAACCATGAATATAAAGTATGGTCCGGTTAAAGTAAAAGCAAAACAAAAGGTCACAAAAGAAGATATAGTCAGTAGATTGGAAATGTTGGACCTGAATACAGGTGCAATCAGCGTATTGGAATATACTGAAGTAGACCGGGATGTAAAACCGGATCCCTCCTTATTTGAATTGGATAATCTAAACAGACTCTAATGTCCTCGGAAGAGATTGTTTTTTTTCGACCAGGGTTTTCTTCTTCTCCGGAACTGAAGTTAGAGGGAGAAGAAATTTCACATCTAAAAGCGTTCCGAGTTTTTTCAGAAGAAAAAATGGTCATCATTAAGGATGGTGCGGGAGCAAGTTTTACTTATAGTGTACCTTCTTCTTCTAAAATTGGAAGTTTGGTACGTTCCGAAAAAAAAGAAAGACCTAAAACTTCTGCAAAGATTGCCACTGCGATTCCGAAAGGAAACAGACTAGAGTGGCTCATCCAAAAAGGAACAGAACTTGGGATCACTGAATTTTATTTTTTAGTTTTTTCCCATTCCGATAGAAAGGATTTAAATCCGGAAAGACTTCTAAAGGTCGCTGCGGAAGCTTCTTCTCAATCCGGTCAGGATTTTTTGCCTGAGATCAAAGGACCGATCTCTCTTTCCAAATTTTTAGAAGAATCCAAATCTAAAAAAGAGGAGCTTCTTCTTTTAGATCCAAGATCTGAGATACAGATCAATCCTGAAAACATACAAAACAAAATCATTTTGATAGGACCGGAAGGAGGATTTAGAAAAGAGGAATTAGAACTGATTGTTCAGTATCGAATTAACTCTGTGAATGTGGGAGAATCTATTTTGAGAATAGAGACCGCAGGAGTTTTTGCGGCCTCACTATTTAGATTAGGAAATCTATCCTAATTATTGTCCGAATCCTGATGCGCCTAGAACTAGAACACAGGTATTCAGGTAATTATCACAATCGCTCTTACAACTTTGGGACAATTGGAAGCAAAGAGTAGAAATATTGCAGCTTGTATTACAACCGGAAAGACATGTATTTAAACCCGCTAAATTAGTCGTAGTAACCGTAGTTCCATACTTATTTTCGCAGGCATTCTTACAGGCTGGATATGACCCGCCGGTGCAGTTTGCGTAGAAAGTCGCCAAGGCATTTCCCTTGATATCTCTCTCTCCGCTATTACATGACAAAAAGCCTAAGAGTGCGATTGCTAGAAAAAACGGAAGAAATCGGGTCATATAAGTAAATCGTTTTCGGCCCGGACAGAACGGTAAACTAAAAAACATTCGACGTTAGCGGAGAATCGGAAGGAATGAAGTATCTAGACCGAGGTGCATGGAATGATCGTAAACGGTAAGGAATTCTTCCTTCGGGAACTTTCTTCTCCGGATTTATTTTCTCTATTAGAATCCTTAAAATTAAAACCGGAAACGGTAGCGATCCAGAAGAATGGAGAGATCATAAAAAGGGACAGTTGGAAGAATTCTTCCTTAGAGGAAGGGGACAAAATAGAGATCCTGAAATTTGTAGGCGGGGGTTGAATCATTTTTGGAATTCCCACTTAGACCCAGACATAGTATCTGGAAAGCACCCGGTATTTATCCAATCTTAGATCTAGAATATTGTTCCAAGTTTTCCAAGGACCCTGTCCAGATTGTGGAACTTTGGAATTACCAGAGAGAATGGATCCCATTCTATCAGATACGCGCTAAAAAAGAGACCCCTGAAACTTTAAAGAAGGTTTATAAAAGTCTGATAGATACATTTCCTGATTTTCCGATCATTTTGAATGACCATTGGAAAGAAGCCTTAGAATGGAAATGTTTCGGACTTCATATAGGAAAGGAAGATTACGCTTCTCTTTCTTTAGAGGATAAGAAGAAGATTCGCTCCAGTGGATTATACCTAGGCACTTCCTGTCATAATTCTGAAGATATTGCAGGTTTAGAACCTGGAGTTTGGGACTATACCGGACTTGGGCCGGTATACGCAACAAGCTCCAAAGACACAGAAGATGTTCCAGTAGGTCTTTCTGGCTTGCGAGAAGCCTTACAAATTGCTAAAATACCTGTGACTCCAATCGGAGGGATAGGTCCTAAACAGATTACAGAGTTATCGGAGTTAGGTCCATTATCCTATGCAATGATTGCTTCGGCATCGGAAAAGGATTCCTTTTACGATTGCATTCGTATCCTTAAGGAGATAAAGAATCCGTAAAGGACCTGAGACTGGTTTCCTGGTTTTTGAAGGCTCGGAATCCTAAGTTTCAATTGACTCATAAATTATGTCCAATAAGATGATCCCTATGAAACAGCCAGGGGAAATACGCCATCTATCCGCAAAGGATGATCGCGACTACTTACTAGATTATCAGACCCTGAATGTGGATGATCTGGAAAAGGCTCCTATTTTAGGAGTACCTTTCGATAACGCCAGCCTAGACGAGGCTGTGGCAAAAATTTATCATCTCATGGAAGAGAAGGATAAATTCCATCATGTTCTTCTTTTAGATCCGATCAAGACAATGGCTCTTCGTAAAGGGAAGAAGTTACATAGGATCGCGCAAAAAGCTAGCCTGATCTTAGCGGAAGGTGCGGGTTTACAATGGGCCGCTAAAAAATTAGGCGGAGAATTAAAAGAGAGAATTCCCACAATTGCACTCATGATGGACTTAGTCCGTCTTTGTGAGCTTAGAAATTATTCTATTTTTCTTTTAGGCGGAAAAGAAGAGATCGTTGAAAAAGTGTATTTCAATCTTTCCAGACATTTTCCGGGAGTTCGGATCGTAGGACGTCATGCGGGATATTTAAACACACAACGTGAGTTGCTTGTAAAAGAATCCATTCGTAAAACAAGTCCGAATATTATATTTCTTGCAATGGATTTTCCGGACCAAGAGATCTGGGTCGAAAACAATACAGCATTTTTTGGTCATGCAGTCGTAATCGGAGTCGGCCCAGCGATGGACATTCTTTCCGGAAAAGTAAAAAAGGCTCCGAATGTTTTCAAACTCAAAGGTCTAACTTGGCTCTGGAGAATTATGGTCCGCCCTTGGAGACTAATTCGCCTGAGCAGAATGTTCGGATTTTTTATCGTAATAGCTATTAAATCTCTTTTTGTAAAAAAGAAGAAGTGAGCAGTTAAAAAAGTTCTACTTACGAACCAAATCTTTAATCGAATCTAAGGTCGGAGAAACCCAATCTTCTAAGAGAGGTTCTCTTTTGAGTGCTTCTTTTTTGAATAAAAGATCTTTGTTTGAAAGTGAAATTTCGCTAGCTTCATTGATCTTACGTGCAGTTTCGATCGCCTTCCAATAATTCTGCAGTGCCTGAGCGGTATAATTCTCGGATTCTTGCGCATTCGCTTTTTTAGAAAGAGTTTCGTAACAAGCGCCAATATTATTATAAGCAGCGGTCAGAGTTTGATATACTTCTTGGTGATATGGATCTTCCGTTTTAGGAGAACTCATCTGAGGAAGTTTTTCTTCCATATCATCTTTAACTCTTAGGAAATACCCCAGAGCGGTTTTTGTCTGACCGGTATAAAAGAAAGCATTTCCTTTTGCCATCAGAAGAGTAGGATTATAATATTCGTCTCGGTCCTCAAAGCCTGTCCAATCCGCCAAAGACTTGTCGAAGTCAGAATCCATATATTCCACCCAGCCTTTGAAAAATTTCATTTCTCTTAGCATAGATGCAGGAAGTTCTCTTCTCCATTTGCGGACGAGTTCAAACTTAGGCTCTTCCGAATCTACTTTTGCAAATTCTTGGAGGGAGTTTCTAAGTTCGTTCCTACGATTTCTTTTTTCTTCTTCTTCTTTTAAGACAGAAAGACTTTTTCCATCAGATTCAGAACGGGAACGGAATGGATAAATTTTTCTACCTGGAAATTCTTTTAAAGAATCCTTGTCGGAAAGTCCTGCAGACAATAAATATCTGATCTTTCCAAGATCGAAATGGATACGTGCAGGATTTCCTTCGAATAATGTTTCATCTTCGTCCTTAGAGCCGAACCAACGCTCACTTGTCTCATAACGTGATTCTGCTTCTTTTAAAAGATCTTTTGCTTCTTCAAAATTTCCTACGCGGATAGAATGTTCTGCAAGTTCTAGAACGGCCAGCCAATGTTTGGGATCTAGAGTCGCTGCTTTTTCGAAAAATCTTCTCGCTTGGCTATTTTCCTTTTGAGAAAGATAATATTGTCCGCGTTGGTAATATCCTTCTGCGTAATCTTTTCCTTCTATCTCAACTCCAGTTCTTTCGTCTTCCATGGACTTTCTATAGATCGTATCTAAAAGTCGGATTGCACTTTCTTCTATTTCAATGCCGGAAACTTGGTCTACAGGATTGATATTATATTTGATTCTAAGTTCTTCCGGATCGATTGCAGCGTAAAAAGATGCAAGTTTTGCTAGAGTGTAGAAGGGGAGTTCCGACTCCATATCCAGATTGTTCCTAAGCAGACGATGATGATTTAAAACGAATTGAGGATCCCCACTTTCTTTCCACATTTCTAAGTAGGTGGAAACAAGTCCGGATTGTCCGGGAATACTTTTAGGATTCGCTTCTACGATCCTATTGTAGAAGGAAGCTGCTTTTCCGAATTCTCTTCTATTATAATATATTTTAGCAATACCTGCGGTAGAATCCTCGTCATAAGGGCTTTCTCCATCGGTGAATACCTTGGAATAATAATCAACAGCTAACGCGTCGTTTTTATATCTTCCTTTTTTGCCTTCTGATGGCTCAGCAAAATCAGGCATGATCTGAGAATGGAACCAACCTAGGTTTCTGTAGGTATTATTATCATGAGTTCTTTCTTTCAGCCTCATTGCGAGGAACGCACCGGCGATTAGCACCTTTCTTGGAGTTTTTTCCTGGTCTAAAAGGAATTTGATCCCTTCTTTTCCTTGGTTTACTCCTGCACTGTTTTTTAGTTTTTTATCATTCCAAGATTCTCCCTGGGCTAATCGGACCATAGGAGATTGTTCTCTTTTATTCCAAGAATCTAATGTTCCCATTCCAAGATCCGGTTCAATTTTTCCGAATAATTTTTGGAAGGAATACTCGTATTCTCCTGCTCGGCTATATTCCACTCCGTACAGGTTCATATATTTCAGATTATAAGGATCTATATCGAATCCTTTATCATAAGAATCTTCTATACTGATCAGATATTTTTTTCTATCTTCTTCGCCTAAAGTTCCTGCGAATCTTTTGGCACCCATTTCACGGATCTGTTCCAGACCGGCTTCATAATTTTGAGCAGCTTGCCTAGGAAGAATGATATGTTTGTAAGTAAAATAACTTCCGAAACCGATCAAAATTGCTGCGGCCGCAGCGAAGAATGTCCTGCGGATCTTCTTCCTTCTTTCTAATACACCTTCTCTTGTATAGATAGGGTCAGAAGAAATGATAGGAACACCGTCTGCAGAGTAAGCGCCACTTCTATCCGTAAGGGCAACTGTAATCCCTAACGCGGAGGATAAGAATGCAGCGATATCCTCGGGGCTACTTTCTATTTTAATAAGTTCTAATAGATCTCTTTGTGCCTTTTTGGAAAGACGGTCTTGGACTATGGACTCAATGACCGTTCTGCGTAAAAGAGGAGGATAACGAAGTATTTCTCTTTGGATGATTGCGAGTTCTTCGTCAGTAAGAGACTTATCTATCTCATCCTTATCTTCTCCACCCAAAGAACGTAAATCTTCTTCGAATGATGCAGCTCCTAGATCATCATCGCCGGAGTCCGAATCCAGGTCAGGGGAGAAGCTTGTAAAATCGGAAGATTCAGGAACGGATTCCATTTCCATGGCCGAAGCTGGTTCTGCTGCAAAATCAGCGAATGGATCCGATTCTGGAACGGAGGTTGCTCCGGAAAGATCGGAAAATGGATCATGATCTCCTCCGGAAACAGGTGCGAAGTCCGCGAATGGGTCTGAGTCTGTAGGAGCTTCGGCAAAATTATCACCGTCTCCAAAGTCTCCAGAATCGGAAGGTTCCGAATCGAAACCACCCAGATCTCCGAAGTCGGAATCGCCGGCAGGGGAGGCGCCGAACGGGTCACCTTCTTCTAAACCGAATTCGTCTCCAGGAGTATCTTCCATTCCGGATGCGTCGAATGCTGCAAATGGATCGTCGCCACCGGAAGAAGCAGGAGCATCAAAATCTTCTAAACCGGAACCTCCAGTTTCTTCTCCACCCATTCCTGCGAACGGATCTTCTGAAGAATCTGAAGTTCCAGCACCGAAATCATCCATTCCAAGATCAGAATCCGCAAATGGATCAGCGCTAGGAGTAGAACCGAAGTCTTCGTTAGGGGAAGTTTCAAAAGGAGTATCTAGGTCAGGAGCAGAATCAAATCCACCGAATGGATCTTCGTTTGTAGGAGCTCCGAAATCTTCCAAACTCTCGGAAGGTTCCTCTGTTTCAGGAGCTGCCCCGAAATCGTCCAGGCCGGAATCACCAAATGGGTCCGATTCAGGCTCAGGTGTTGCAAAATCACCAAAATCGTCGGATGCTGTAGGAGCTTCGTCAAATCCACCAAATGGATCTTCTCCGGCATCTGCACTCGGTTCGCCTCCCTGAGAAGGCTCGGTTAATAGTTCATCAAGATCGATATCATCGTCTTCGGAGAAGGATAATGGCTTTGGCTTTTGGATAGGTGTAGGAGCTTCGTCCTCATCACCTAGATCGAAACTTTCTTCGGATCCTTCTTCCGCTTGGTCCTCATCGTCGTCCCCGATAGATATAGGAACGCCGTATCCCATCTTTTCACGAAAAGTGGAAAGCATAGGATTCAAATCTTCGGAGGATTCCGGATTCTTGTTCAACGGATCCAAGATGGAGCGGATCTGATCCAGTTCCTGTTCTGAATAATCAGCCATAAAGTCCTTCCAATAGTATCGGCTGGTCTTTGAAAGAGCAAAGATTTTTTCCTTATGTCGGATCTAGTACGAGGCCCGGAAATACGCTTAGGGTTTCCGGGAAAACCTACGACAATCGGTTTATGGTGCATAAAGCCAAGGCGGTTGCCTTACTTACCTTGATATTAACCTTCGCCCTTGCTGCGGAGGAGGCGGAAGATTGGATCGGAGCCTTCCGATCTGTGGATTATGAGGAAGGGGAAGAAGCCCTTCCTGAGGAAAAAATTTATTATTTCTGGCAATTGGAAAATTTGAGAAAGGCGGTCCCGCCTAGATTTATCCGATTTGTGGATACTTTCTCCGCTTTAAAAACTGGGAAACTATTGAATCGCGGGGTCTTGTTCAGCTATGAAGGTCTTGCAAACGACGAGGTAAGCGTTTGTGGAGAATTCAGTCATTGGCAATGTGTTTCCCTACAGAAGAACGATAAGGGAATTTTTTACGGAGTCGTGGACATTCACGGAGACCAACTCTATGAACCAAAACCTGCCTACGAATACAAGTTCAAGGTAGACGGGATCTTCACACATGATCCTGAAAATCCTGATACGGTAGAAGATGGAGAAGGCTCTTTAATATCCAGGATCGCATTCAGAGAAGGTGGACCAAATAAACAAACAAGTACCAGGGTTTTAGAAGATTCTCCTTACGAAGAAAAAGAATTTAGAACTGTAGAATTTAGAATTTACCAACCACAAGCTGAATCAGTTAGCCTGATCGGAGATTTTAATCATTGGGATCCAGAATCTGATTTTTTGATCAAAGAAAGAAATGGAACTTTTAGAGTTGTAAAGAAGTTAAAACCGGGTGAATACCAATACAATTTCTTAGTAGATGGAAAGATCGTAGTGGATACTTATAATCCTCTTACTGTGTTAAGAGAAGATACTGGAGAGATCTCTTCCGCATTATTAGTTCCCACCAGAACAGGAGTTTTGGAAAGAAAGAAGATTGACCCCTAAGGCATAAGAACGGATTGTTTAGATCCGTTCTATGGAAAAGTTACGTCTCTCCGTATATTTTGTGATCGGGATCATCATTATCCTGATCGTATTTACCCTCTTAAAAAGTTGGTTTGTATACGACCGAGGGATAGAACTTGCAAAACATCCATCTAACAGTATCCAAACGGTATATGTGGAACCGGATGATGATCTGGTGGAGCATTCTTCCGTAGTTTGGGGAAAATTTTTATACTATCCATTGGGCTTAAACAGGGACAGAGAAAACTTCGGTCCCCGTAAAACTTTGAATCATGCTCAAAACCTTGTATTCGTGGACCTTCAAACCGGACGAAACCGCAAGGTATTCAATAAAAGTGTATATATCTGGGACTATTTTTACGGGGGGGAACCTGAGAAGTTAAGTTCCGATTCTGAAACACAAGAGGTTTCGGAGGACGTATTTCCTAGTTTAAAAACGGGCAAAAAATTTGTGATCGTAGGAATGCCTGAGGATACAAACAAAGATGGGTATTTGAACCAAAAGGATTCTAAAAAAGTTTTTGTATACGATCCGAATTCCGACGAATTACTTCCCATTCTTCCCAAAAAATTCTACCTGGAGAAAATTTTACCGGACACTCCTGAAAACAAACTGGTTATGATCGTAAAAAGGGAAGAAGAGTCCAGCCCCAACAAAAAGAAGCCGAACCTTCCTACATTATATATTTATGATACTCTTCAAAAAAGAGGACAGATGATAGAGCGCCCTTAAAAAAGTTTGGGCGGCTCCTCACTTCGCTCGGACCGTGCTGCTCCGACTTCGCGCATTCGCGCTCATCTGGGCTTTGCCCAGACTAAAGGTCTGCGCATCACTGCCGCATCATTCTCCCTGAGCTTCTAACCATCTTTCTGCTTCTAGAGCTGCCATACATCCGGAGCCCGCAGCGGTGATCGCTTGGCGATATGTTTTATCCTGAACATCTCCTGCAGCAAACACGCCATCCACACTTGTGCGAGTCGTACCTGGAACAGTTTTGATATAACCTGTTTCGTCTAGATCCAATTGGCCTTCGAAAATTTCAGTATTTGGTTTATGACCGATCGCATAGAAAAGACCACCAACAGGAAGTTCTTTTGTTTTTCCTGTAGTTAATTCTTTCACGGAAAGGGAAGTGAGTTGGTTTCCATTTCCTTGTGCACCTTCTACGGCAGTGTTCCAGATAATTTCTATCTTAGGATGAGTGGTTGCTCTTTTCTGCATGATCTTAGAAGCTCTTAAAGAATCTCTTCTATGGATCAAATACACTTTAGAAGCGAATTTAGTCAGGTGAGCCGCTTCTTCAACCGCGGAATCTCCCCCACCTACAACCGCTAATTCTTTGTTTCTGTAGATTGGAAGTGCTCCGTCACAAACTGCACAGGCGGAAATTCCTTTTTGCCAATAAGAATCTTCACCTGGGATGAACATTCTTTTAGCTGTAGCGCCTGTCGCGATGATCACAGTTTCAGCTTCTATCAATTCATCGTCGGACCAAATACGGAAAGGTCTCTTGGAGAAGTCCACTTTGGTGATGGTTTGGGTGATAATTTTAGTGCCATATTTTTCGGACTGAGCTCGGAACAAATTCGTGAGTTGGGTTCCGTCGATTCCTTCCGGAAATCCTGGAAAATTTTCCACCTCAGTGGTGGTGGTAAGCTGGCCGCCTGCGGCGATCCCCCCCGCCATAAATCCTTCGTACATAACAGGATTCAAATTCGCTCTGGCTGCGTAAATTGCTGCCGTATGACCCGCAGGACCGGATCCAATGATGACTACTTTATGGGGCATCTCATTTCCTCTAATGATTTAGAATGATTCTAAATTGATTTTATTTTTAGACTGGGGAATTGTAAAGTAGATCTTTTTTTTCCAGAAGAAAGAGTCGGAATTCCAACAGTCCCTTTCCTAGATGAATTGTCTTGTCATCCGGGTAGGAATCCAAATGCTATCCAGTATTCATGGATTTCGCCAAAAAATCGTTTTTCGGCCTAGTTTTTTTGATACTGATCTTCCTCGGAACCGAAGCCGGTTTGGTTCTATTACGCAGTCCTTCTCTCCAATATTATAGAGACCTCAAACTCATCCATAGTTTTCATCCGGATTATTACGTGGCGCTGGAGCCAGGCCAATCCAAATATGTCAGCCATTTCGCTGGAAAATGGGAAGGTCAGTTCAGCATCAATTCACTTGGCCTCCGAGGAAAGGAAGAACCCATCCCAGGAAAACCGAAACTTCTCTGTTTAGGAGATAGTTTGGTAATGGGATTTGGAGTGGGCGACTCAGACACATTCTGCCAACTCTTGGACGGAATCCAATTAAAGGGAGAAGCAAGACAAGCTTTGAACCTAGGAGTCGATGCATACGGATCCAGAGGATCATATTTCAGACTAAAAGATATTTCGTCCAAACTAGATAACGTAAAAGAAGTTCTATTCTTTATTTCTCCCAACGATTTCGATATGCCCGAAGCGCTTGCAAAAAAAGGAATATTACCGGACGACCAAACGGATGCGATCCGGGAAAAAGACCCGAATTACGCTAGAAATTTTAAATTACAATTTATTTTAACAAGAATTTCTTATACACTCCAGTCTCTTAAACTTGCTTACGAGCAGATTCAAGTTACATTCGCAGTCACTAAACTTTCGGTATGTAAAGAATTGGATTCCGTAGGACTTTATAGATGCCGACGTTTGGACGGGGACGAAGTTTCCGCAGAACCTAAAAAACCTTCCGGAAATCTAGTTTCTTATTTCGAATCTTCCTTTTTCAGAACGGTTAAAAGACCGAACTGTGATACGGATATTACGCCGACTTCGGCAGTATTTGGGGCAATGTGCCCTGAGACGGTTCCTTCTCATGTTTCTTGCGTGGATTCGGCTCCTTCTTTTGAAACTCTTCCTGCCTTACCGGAGCTTACACAAGAATATTACCAAAAGATGATAGATCTTGCAAAGGAAAGAGGGTTTAAATTGGTTCCGGTTATTCTTCCTATCCAAATAGAAGAGATCTATTGTTATAATAATGGAAAATACCATCCTCTGGAAAATTACGCAACTCGTGCCTCTACATTTTTTGAAAAACGTGGAGTGAAAGTTTTACGTTTTAAAAAAGAAACCGCTTCCATGTGCGGTTTCGATCAGAATGGCAAAAAATTTGGGATCTTAGATCATTATATTCCGGAAGACGGACATTTTACCAAAAGAGGAAATATTTGGGCGGCGGATTCTCTCAAGACCAAGTTGAAGGAGACTGATCTTGCTCTTTAATTCCCTTCATTATTTATTTTTCGCGCCCATAGTCATCTTAGTTTATTTTCTGGTACCTTCCAGATTTCAGAAACTTTGGCTATTAGTCACAAGCTTATATTTTTATGCGGTTTTTCGCGTTCCATTCATCCTCTTACTGATCTATTCCATTGCGATCACATATTTTTGCACACTCTGGATGGATAAGTCCCAGTCCAGATTCGGAAAATTATTTTTCCTGAATATAGCTATTTGGGGAAACTTATCTCTACTTTATTTCTTTAAATATTTAGATTTCTCTTTTGCTGTTTGGAATACGATCCTGGGACTTGTTCCATGTGAATCATATTATGCATATCCATCCGGCATATTATTGCCGATGGGGATTTCATTCTTCACCCTGCAGGCGATCGCTTACGCGGTGGATGTGTATCATAAAAAAGTTAAACGTGCAGAAAGTCTATTTCAGTTCGGGTTATTTTTAAGTTTCTTTCCACAATTGGTAGCGGGACCGATTATTCGTGCCCAGGATATGCTCCACCAATTTCTGGACACATATACATTCAAAAAAGAAAATTTGCTGCCCGGAATTAGACAACTTGCCTGGGGACTTTTTAAAAAGACATTCGTAGCGGATCCGATTGCAGCTGTTATCGATCCGGTATTTGCGGACCCTCTTCATTATGGTTGGTTCTCTTTAGCGGTGACAGGGTCCTTATACATCATCCAAATGTACTGCGACTTTTCCGGATATTCGGACGTAGCCATCGGAACAGGAAGGATCATGGGATTTCATATCCCTGTCAACTTCCGACAACCGTTCCTTTCTCAAACAGTTTCCGAATTTTGGAGGCGTTGGCATATTTCGTTCAGCTCTTGGTTGAAAGAATACGTATATATCTTCTTAGGCGGGAATAAAAAAGGGGTTTCCAGAACTTACATAAACTTATTCCTCACCACATTCGTAAGCGGGATTTGGCATGGAGCGGATTGGAATTTTGTTGTCTGGGGATTCGTGCATGCGAGTTTAATGGTGATTGAAAGATTCGCATTCTCTTTCGAAAGGATCAAAAACTATTGGGACAAGATCCCAAGTACGATCAAGGTCGCATACCCATTCACCATCTTTGGAATTTCCATGTATTTCTTCCGAGCAAGACCGGTCGAAGGGATCGGCAATAGTGTCCAAGTAGGTTGGGCCATGGTAAGTAGAATGTTCTCCGGAGTTGAAGGTGATTTTTTGCCAGTACCGTTATCCGTTCTTTCTACTGTATTTATACTAATGCTCGGGGATTACCTAATGGAAAAAGAAACTCCTTGGGCCAAAAAACTTTTCGAGAATCGGATCTGGGTCTATGGGATCTCCGGCATTCTGATCTCCATCTGTTTTATCTTATATAGTGTGACTGTAAGCGCGCCTTTCTTGTATTTTCAATTTTAAAACTTGTTCACGCAAAGGCACAAAGATCGCGAAGGGTTTTTAACGAATATCTTTCGCTAATTCTTCTGCAATAAAACGATACAATGCTGGATTCGGATGCCCGTCTTTCGGAAGAAAAATATCCTGATGGCTCTTCTTCCAAAAATCAAAGATCGGTTGTTGGAGATCCAACACTGTGATTTTAGAATCGATTGCGATCTGTCGGACTTCCTTCACTAAGGCGGAATTCACTACAGGCTCATATTTTTCGTTCGGTTCCGGGAGAAATACCAGAATAAGCGGAATCTTCTTTTCTTTTACAAATGTAAACAAGGAAAGAGCTGCTTTTTTATGAGGATGATCCGGTCCTAAAACGGAACCACTAGAAGGAATTACTAGGTTTTCTGCAGACTCAGGCTTGTATTTCTCATAAATAATTTTGAATGCATTGAATACAGCGCTATACTTAGAAAGAAGATAAGAAACTCGGACGAGTATTCTTTTCTTAACAGAATTTTGTAATTCTAGTTCTCTATAAGAATCCGTAAAATCGGAAATATGATAAACCCAGTAGGCGGCAATAGGAGGAGGAGAATTTTCTAAAACTTGGGCTAATCTTTCCTGGATACCAAAACTCCCGAGTGCATCTATTCCCAAATTTCGAACAACCTCAGGTTTTTTATCTTTTATAAATTCATTTTGTAAAGCCCAAGGAAGACTTTCTTGGTCGGAAACCAAATATCCTAGAGCCACAGAATCCCCTAAAATCCAAACTTCCGGCGTATTGGCATTGTAGGAACTCAACCCAGTGCTTTTACCGTCGGATATAAACCTTTCTCCTTTTGAATCCGTAGAAACATGGTATCGGATATTCTTCTCGGGATGATAAAGATCTAAACTTTGGCTCGGGCAAAGTCTCATCCAAGGAATAGAAAGCAGATTTTCCGAAGTTTGTAGGCAATGTAGTTTTTTATCTTCTAATCTGAAACGAACGGAAGGAAAGGCGGGAAGTCTAAGTAGAACTTCTAAAAGAAAAAATAGAAAAACAGAATATAATAAAAATTGAAAACGGATCTTTCTAGAATAGGTAACTTCTCTCATTTACCTGAAGTTTCCTCATAAAGTTTTTTCTCACAAACTACAAATAATCTTTTGGATGCAGGATTGGACTCTGGGATCCGATTTTCGACAAAACGTTTTCTTTCGGAAACATTCTTCTTAGAATCTAAGATACAAGAGCTTAGGAATCTGGCCAAACTCTCTCTGTCCTTATCCCAACTTTCGGAAAATCCTTTCAAAACGGTTTCGGTCTCGTCTCTGGACCCAGCTAATAAATAAATTTCCAAAAGATACAAAAGGATTTCAGGGTTTTTAGGATCTTTTTTGAGAGCTTTTTCTAAATATAAAGCGGCCGATCCGGGTGCTTCTCCGCTTTCCGCTAAAAGAATTCCTAAATTTTTATTTGCAGTAAAATTTTCAGGATTTTCTCGAAGAGCTAAATCGTAATAATATAAAGCCTCTGCAGTGTTACCTTGTGCTTCTTTTTCTCTAGCTTTACTTGCTAACTCACCCGAGGAATCGCAATTCAAAGCAATTTGGGACATAAGCAAAATTATGGCGTATCGGAACTTCTGTCTCATTTCCACAGTTTTTTTTCCCTTAGGGGATAAGAAAAAGGGCAGTTTTTTGTTATGTCGGCCCGTCGAATTTGTACAATTTACGGGCCACCTCGCGCCGCAATCTTAAAAAAGTTTCAATCTCGAGGGAGAATTTGTCCGAAGGATTTAGTACTGTAATAATCGGAAGCGGGACTAAGAAAGTGACATCTTCTCATAAGAATCTACTCCAAAATTTTCAAGAATACCTCTCGGTTGAGAAGGGTCTGAGCGACAATTCCATTTACTCGTACGGATACGATCTGAACAAGTTTAAGAACTTCCTCGAAAAAGAACATATCGACTTCTTGGAAGTCCAGGCGAACGACATAGTTCGTTTCTTGAATGAAGAAAGGAATCGTAAAATTTCTGCAAAGACGATCGCTCGCGAAGTGGTTGCCATTCGCCAATTTTATAAATTTCTAAAAGATGAAAAGAAGCTGGATTCCAATCCGACGGAGAAGATTGAAACTCCTGAAGTGATGAGATCCATTCCTGATTATTTGACTCAGGAAGAGATAGAAGAATTATTCACTGTGATCAAAGAGGATAATCTCTACGAACTCAGAGACAAATGTATTTTTGAACTTTTGTATTCCTCCGGACTTAGAATTTCGGAAGCATGTAACCTAAGATTGACTGACATGGATATGTCAGGAATGACCCTAACTGTAGAAGGTAAGGGCGGCCGCCAAAGACTAGTTCCGTTCGGCGAAAAGTCATTGGATATTCTAAATCGTTACTTAAAACAAAGCAGACCTTATATTCTGAAAAACAGAAATTGTGATTATCTTTTCGTTTCCAAAAAAGGATCTTTCATCAACAGAAAATCGGTTTGGAGACTTCTGAACCATTATATCAAAAGAACCAGTATCAAGAAAAAAGTGACTCCTCACACTCTGAGACACTCTTTCGCGACACATCTTTTGGAAAACCATGCAGATTTGAAATCGGTTCAGGAACTTTTGGGACATATCGATATTTCAACCACTCAGATCTATACTCATATGGCAAATAAGACTCTAAAGGAAGTTCATAAGAAATTCCATCCTAGAGGATAATTTCGCCGGACCGAATTTTGGCCGAGATCAAAAAAAACGACTATTCGAATCAATTTCGGATACAAGTTCCTTCCCATCCGCGTTACGTGACTGTAGCGCGGAACTTCGTTTATAACCTAGCAAGAGAATCTGGATTTTCACTTTACGATGCTGCCGATCTAAAATTGGCAGTGGGGGAATGTCTTTTGAACGTGATCAAACACGCGTATCTAGGAAAAACGAATTATCCCATTTTTCTGGAAGTTACCACTCTTGAAAATCGTATGGAAGTGCGCATCCGGGATTTCGGAGTTCAAAAAAACATTTCCGAAATCAGAGGGTATGATCCTGGAGATTATAGAGAAGAAGGGATCGGGCTCTACCTAGTTCGAAAATTGACGGACCATTTTTATATAGACCAGTCCGGAAAAGGGAATCGGTTGATTCTCACAAAAATGAAATAATTAAAAAGAACGGCTTGCAGAATAGTAGAATTGTCCGTCTATTCTGTATAATTCGAGCATATGCTTTCAGTGATCCAAATGAAATTTATCTCTATCCTAGTATTTTCAGTCTTTATTCTTTCGTGTAGAAAGGGGCCTTCCTTGTCCAAAGAGGAAGTAAAAGGACTCAGTCAAAACTATATTAAAGAGTTGTGTAAAAAGAATTTAGAATGTTCCGCCCAATATCTGGAATCTCTTCCTACCGGAGAGCAGAACGCCGCAAAGTCCGGATTCTCTTCCTTGGACCAATGTATGGCGGAACAAAGTAACCAGTCCATTCTTACCGACGATTATGAAAAAATCACCGATCAGCAGATCGAAAAAATCAAAAGATGTATGGACGATCTTCTCAAGACTCCTTGTTCCGAAATGGAGCAGGCAGGCGGAATCCCATCTTGTAGGGATTTGTTCCCGGATGGGGGTTAAAAAAATATCGGTTGAAGGCCGCCTGTATAGGCATATCCTAAATCTTTAATCTCCAGAAGATTCGGAGTCCGAAGATTCTTCCTGTAAAAGTCCTAGTCGTTTCGGTTTTACCTTAGAATGGGCGATCTGTCCATCTCCTCCTAAGTATAAGAAAGAAGGTCCAGGGATCTCTTTTAATTTTACGCTGAATTTTTTATTTCTGCCCAGGTTTACTTCTACCCCCGGGAAAATTTCTCTCTCTACTTCCACGAAAGAATTTTTATCCGGATCGAAGGATAAGATTGCGGACTGTTCCTGAGCAAATAGGTTTTCCAGAATTGAACTGTATTTTTGACGGATCGCCTGTAGTTTCGGTAAACTATCTTTTTCTTCCGGACTAAGACTTCTTCTTTGGGAATCGTCGCTTAATTTTTGGATACTAGTATCTACTTTTTTTAATATATCTTGGTTTTTACGGATCTCGTTCTTTAAACCTTCTAATTCGGAAAGAAGTTCGGGAGGCATACCGCAGCTCAGTATCGTTCTGGTTTCTACGATGGCGCCTAACTTAGTGCAAGTAATCATTTTTCCTGCTACAGATTGACCGCCTATAATTTCTCCTCTTCCTCCTCTAACAACGACGGATTCTCCAGCGATCAGCTCCGAATGCATCGCTGCTTCCTCGATGAAGATCGAATTTTTAGCGATCATCTTTCCTTGTTCTACGAATTTTGCGTAGATATCGGAGCCTGATTCTATCATTCCGCCGTTTCTTCCCATAAATCCTCCGGAAAGAACGATATCTCCTTTTGCTTTTAGGAAAACTTTACCTACGGATTTTTTTACTATAATGGATCCGTCTGTTTCCAGAGTAAAACCGTCCGCGATGGATTCTTCTACGATAATTGTGCCCGGAAAATTGATGTTCCCTGTGGAGAAGTCTACATTCTCCAATAAACAAACCTCGTCCACACGAATGGTACCGAAACGATCGATTAGAGGTCGGCCGTCTATCAGAGACTGTACTAAATTTCCATCTTCGGAAATTTTAACGTTAGGACCTAGTTTCCATTCGGCAATTTTTCCTTCTTCAAATGCTAGGACTTCTCCTTTTACGTTTTTGCCAGGTTTGCCTGGTGATGGAGAAACTTTTTCGGCAAGTTTCTGGTTCTTCTTCACACTTTGGATGATCTGTATATTCTTAAAGTCCACTCTTCCGAATTCATCTTCTTCTAAGGTAGGCATACCGGGATGTTGGAATAAAATACGTATATCTCCGTCTTTTCCTGGGACAGGGGATTCTCCTTGAGAAACTAATATTCTTTTTCCGTAATCTTCGGCCTGGGAAAGTTTGAGTATTGATTCTTCTATAATCCCGAAAACGATTCCGTTGGACTGCAGCTGGGAAAGTATCTCATCCCTAGTTAATAATTTTCCGCCGAATTTTGGAGGATGCAGTATCCCATGGACTGCCATTTTATCTTCTGAAATTTTTAGGTCCAGACTAGAGGCCTCCGGTTTACCTGGCCATTTTCCGATCAGATGAGGTTCTGAGTCTTTGGACTTTAAGATACGTTTTACTTCTTCTTCCGAGACTCCTGAAATTTTAAATACATCCAATCGTTTTAGAATTTCGCGATATTCTACTTCCTTTCCCTTTTTTCCGGCGGGAAAGAGGGTAAGATAGGCGAGACCGTCCAGATTTTCTACTTTGAAAAACCCGTTTTCGTTCTCTTCTAAATCTTTTATTAGGGATTCTGTATAATTGCGGATTGAGTCGCTCATCCTGGGGGGCCGTTGTTGGAGAGTAAGTCCCATCCTATTTTTTACAATCGAAAACCTGTAAAAAGACTTAATGCCTGAGGATGAAAAAAACTCCTAAATTGGCTTATTTTCAGACCAGCTCAGGTTTGTCGAAGTTACTACAAACTTCAAATTTCCCTTCCTTTTTTCAAAAATTATGTCCTTGAAAAACCGGGCGAAACGACCGATGATCCTAGGGTAATACTATGGCATTCAACCCATTCTCCATTTTAACCAATATCAGGGTATCTATAGACCAGGTTCTGGGAAATCTTCCTCCAAAAGTGGTAAAGACGATCGGTAATGCAGCGCTTGCTTTGGCAGTCCTCGTTGGAGTCGTCTTAGCTTGGTTTAGTTTCCAAAAAGGTTTGGCGATGGCGGGAGAAGAGGACCAGGCCAAAGAACTGGATCGTAAGGCATTATTTTTAGAAGATATAGAAAGAGAATATAATCGGAAAAGAAAGGACGTAAGATGGAGCGATCCTTCTTATTCAGAGACTGGGAGTTCTTCTCTAGACATTGAAAGATATTCTTTGGATAAACCGAAGACGGAACCTTCTTCCCCGAAACCTGAATTAGAAGAGTCGGACACGATCCGTAATTCTAAAATGAAAGATGGAGATTCGAGAGTTTTCTTCCCAACAGAAAACGAAAGACCTGCTCGAGAGGATGTTGCTCCGAATGATAAAGGATCTGATTCTCCTCGTTTGGAACCGAGTACAAAACAGCCTAATAGAGAGCTTCCTGCAGAAAAGGAAGAATCCAGACTCAGTCGCCCTCCAAGAAAAGAACAAAGGCCTAGGGGAGAATGAGATGAAATATATTCTAATTTCTTTAAGTATTCTACTTTTCGCGGGAAATCTGGCAGCGGATTTTCCTCTGCCCATCCCAGAACCGGCTGAGGGAAGTTTTTCCTCTAGCAGAACTTCTCCGGACGAACCACTTCCTCCGATTGATGCGAGTTCCGTAGTCTCGGAAGAAAAATCGGAACAAACGACTGGACCAGAAATAGTTTCTGAAAATATGACTGTTGCAGGTGAAGAGCCAAAGGTCGCAGAAACAAAACAAATTTTTACTGAACCTGCAAAAGAAAGGAAAACAAAACTTCCGAATCTTACAGAGAAAAAAGATAAAAAGAACGGCAAGAAGAAGGAAGTCAGCGATCCGAGTCGTGCTGCTTATGAAAGAGGACTTTTACGTCTTAGAAACGGACAAAAAGACGCAGCCAAAGAAGAATTCGGAAAGGCTGCTTCTACAGAAGGAACTGCAAGCTCTCAGGCAAAATTAGAATTATCTAAATTAGAAAATACAAAGGCTCTCGAGTCGAATGCGGAAGCTCCGGCAGAAGACGATTCCAGATGGAAAACTTCTCTAGAGACTGCAAGATCGCTTAGGGCTCAGGGAAAAAATTCGGAAGCAGAGTCTATTCTGCTCAGAACCGCAACAGAAGGTGAAGGAGAATATAAATCCCGGGCGTTATTACAATTAGGTGATATGCTTTTTAGGATGGGAAGATATTCGGATGCTCGTGGTTATCTTATGGATTTTTGGAATCGTTTTGGTAAAACTTTTCCGAATGCGGAAGATGCAAACTCCAGGGAATTCAAAAGACAAAGAGAAGAAAAGGAACTGGGAGCTTATTTACTCTTTAAATCCAGCTATAAGGCGGGGGAAGGGGAATGGGCTAAACGTTTTTTGAAAAAATATTTGGATAAGTCACATTCCGAATCCCAAGGAGTGTTTTCCCCCTTGAGAACGGAAATGGAATCTTTCGCGAAAAGCGATCTTTAAGTTAAGGCTACGTTTACTTCTAATTTTCCGAATTTGGAAAATAGACTGATCCCAAGAGCTTGTTTTTTAGGGATCTTGATCGTTTCATTTTTTGCATCCACGATATTCGGAGCGGTGATTTCAATAGACTGACCTGCGGTTGCGAAAATATTCATCGCGTTACCTGTGGTCATGTTTGCGATCTCACCTAAGATATCTTTATATTCATTTTTGATATCGTCGTCACTCATACCGGGCATCAGCTTTTTGGAAATTTTATAAGCCGCGTCGTAGTTTAAACCGTAGATCACTTCTCCGTTAAACGTTCCTAAAACTCCAATGATGATCGCAAGTTCCAGATTGGTTTCCGGAGTGTCTTTGATCCCGATCTTTCCACGGATCAGGTCGGTCTGTAATATATCCCGGAAGACGATTGTAGCTGCTTCCAGGAAAGGGTTTACTAACTCGGCGCGGATTTGCATTATTCCTCCGAAACGGATCTAACGGATGCTCGTTCGACTTTGATACTTTCCTCTAGGGATTGTGGAATTTCCATGAGTATTGCAGTAAGTATTGGTCCACTGTCCCTGGTTCTCAGGAATGTTGGATCAGGAGTTCCTAATTTGACTCCGGAGAAGGAAACAATCGCGTATTTTTCTCCCTCTCTGTATGGTCCGATGTTTTTCTTTTGGGTCAAACCTGGAAGGCTCAAATCCTGTAAGAATTTTTTGTCGGAACTCAAAGAGAATACATCTTTACCAACGCTGATTTTTTTCAGATCGGAAAGAGACTTGTTTCTAAGTGAAACAGTTTGTCTTCCTAAAAGTGTAGCGATCTTTTGTAAACCGTCAGGCTCGTTTTGTAGAGCGACTAGTTTTGATTTTAATGACTCTAAAGAGTTTTTGCGTGCTTCTAATAAAAACTTACTTCTTAAAACGGTTTTTCTTTCTTCAAACGGAACCGGTTTGCCGTCTTTTCCTTTTAGGGTGTTCGGATCCGAGGATTCTTTATCGTACAACTCTTTTAGTTGTACGTCTGTAGGTTCCAGATTTCTTTCGGAAGCTTTGACTAGGTCTTCTTCAGTATATAAAACTGCGTCCAGGTCCACTCTGGCACCGGAAGTTTCGGAGAGTATATTTAATTCTCCGTCCGTGCGTCGGATCTCAGTCGGAAGAAAGTTTTGGAAAAGAGCCTGGGACACTTTATAATCAATCCTAAAGCGTAGAGGTGCCTGCTGGAGGAACTGACGATAAATTTCTTCCGGTTTTTTCAGGTCTTCTTCGGAATATCCTGCGCCTTGGAGAGAATTTTTAGAAACTTTTTTAGCTTCTTCCCATAGAGCCGTGCGTTCGGATTCTTCAGTAATCGTGAAACCTACCGCATTTCCAATCTTGCGGAAGATATATTGGCCTTTTAAAGATTGGAAGGCACAGTCTGCCCAAAGTGCCTCGGAGCCTTGTCCTTGGTACATCTGGATACAAAATCTTTTAGCTGCATTGAATGAGTCTATTGGGACACTTTGGTCGTCAATACTTCCCATGGTGATGCTTGCCTTTCCGGCGAGCATATCTATACCTACTTGTTCCACATCCGGCTTTAAAAGCATGATGATCAGCATCAGGACAAGAATTCCTAAAAAAACTGCCGATCCGACTTTGAATAAAATATCTCTAATTGAAATTCCGTCTGGATTTGTCATAAAACTACGTTCACAAGGAAGACTGGGCCGCGCCTGGAATCTGTAAAGGAGAAAAACCGCCCGAAAAATGCTTCAGAAACGGACGAATCCGATAGATACATATAATGATGCTCTATATCGCCTTAGCACTTATTTTAGTAGGAATCCTCTGCTTTATTTATGTTTCCTTCCAGCCAAATTCTAAAAAAGAGTTTAGTGCTGGCTCATATCCCAAAGGAAACCTTCCTCCTGTAAGAGAGAAAAAAATTTCTGAAGGATCTTTAGCTTCTCTGAAAAGACAAGGGCGTTCGGAATCCTATTCTCAAATGGATTCTGCATTCGCAGAAGAAAGAAAAATTCGTCCTCTTTCCGAAAGACAAAGAATGGAAGCTGAAAAGGCGGAGCCAGAGACTTTCGAGCAAGAAGAATCAGGAACTGAAATTTGGGAAGAAACAAAAAGGGGAGAAATTTTGGAAATGGTAACCGAACCTGAGCGCACCCAACCTAGAATCCCTAAAGAAGAAGAATGGTCTATGGAAGGAGTATTATTCCTAGACCTTTCCGGAAGATTACCTTACGAGGCATTACAAGAAAAGATCCGTCCAGAAACTTTAAAAGGTTTTAGAAGAATGGGAAAGGGAAGTATTAGAGAAATTCCAGGTGGATTTACTTTCCAGGCTAGAAATTCAGAATTTAGTTATAAACTGAATGAAGTGGAGAAGATCGTTTTTTACGACCAAGGTTTTGCATTACTTCCTTTAAAAAGAGAATACCCGACCCCGATCTTTTTGACCAAGGACGGGGAAAAATTCAAATCTTATCTGGAATATACTTCTAACGCTTAAGAAGAAGAGAAGGTAGTAAATTATCTGCCTTCTACCACGAGCCACTTGGTGGTCTTTACTATAATTCTAACAATTGTATAGAATGCTGCCCCTATGCCGAATGCCCAGATCTGAGGCTCAGTAATCACTGCCCAAGGCTCTTTCCAATCTCCGAATCCAATTTTGAAACTTGCAGCATAGTCGAATATAACGAAGATCACTAAAATTCCGAATAAGCTCGGATATTCTCTTTTTAGAATGTTTCTGAAAGAAAAACCAAGTTTAGGTTTTACATAACCTGAAAATTTAGGAATGAATGCAGGGATCTTATCTGCCCAATTAAGATAATCCTGTCCGAACTTATCTCTTAAGAATTTTTCTTCTGCGAACATTATTCTTTCATAATAGAATCCGAAAAATAAAGAGAAAACTATAAGTAAAGGTACATCTCTGAAGTACAGGACCGGTCCTAAATACATTAGGAAATTTCCTAAGTAAAGAGGGTGGCGAACGAGAGAATAAATTCCCTCTTGGTTGACCACATCCGCTACTTGTTCTTTGGTATTTCTACCGGAAGTGCGGGCTGGAGCGTAACCGATCACAAAACAACGAACCGCTAGACCGAGTAAACTTACCACGAAACAAGCCGCTGCATAGTATAGGTTAGTCTCGTAAGAATCTTCTAAAAATTCGAATTTGCTTAAGGAGTATAGACAAAGAAGAAGAATAAATCCCGGTATATAAGATCTCCAGCGAAATAGAAAATTCCCCTGCTGATCCAATTCTTCGATTAATGCCATACGAATTCCTTATAGGTTATAGTATTAAGGAAGGAAACTTTTATCCCCTCGGAGTGTCAACCATTGATTCAGAGGTGATTAGGGAGAAGGAAACCTGCTAGAAAAGTCGGCAAGATCTTTTTGTAGGATCCTTTCCAGATTCCAGGGATCCAAGACCAATCTGTAACTTAAACCTTCTCTCTGAAAAACATAACTTCCTAATTTGGTCAGTCCAATGGGAGAAACTACGTAACGATCCGTTACGGTAACGATCTCTATTTTAAAATTCCGATCTTTTGGAACTGCAGAATATTCTTCCGACCTCCCCAAAAGAACTTCGTCTGCGCTTAGTTTTTTGATCTCTTCTAAATAGTTTTCTACTTCTTCTGAAGACGCTATAATCTGCCCACCGGAAGTTTTTAAGATCCAATTTTCAGCTTGTTTACTTAATGTGAAATTTATGGAAGAAAGTCCTGAGATTCGTATCTCTGAAACTTTCTCTCTCATAGGGAAGGGCGGAACTAAGGATCTACTCAGGAAAAAATCTAATTTTCCTCCTCCTGTAACCGATTTTAAATTTTCCTTTACCAACCAAATTTGGTTCTTGTCATCCAAAACATAGGTCCCGGAACCTTTTCTGACTGGAGCGCCTACTAAAATTTTTCCTAGAGAATTTCCGGAAACATCTTTAAGTTCTAATATGGGTTCATCTCCACCTAATCCGAATTCTTCTTTAGAGACTGAATTGGATTCGGAGAGCAAAGTAAATTTACGTAAATGTAAACAAGTTTGGATCAATTCTTCAATTCTTGCGGAATCTCCCGGCAGTACTAACTGAGAAGGTAACTGAACAGTCCATCCGTCCAGATTTCGGTTCAGGATACTTTCTTGTCCTTTTCTTCCGCTGATAATCGTCTGGATCTCTTCCGATTTGATCTTGTAGAAACTTTCTGAATTTTGATAAGTCTTTTTGAACCAATCCCAAGGATCCTTTGCGATCAAAAGTAGAATGGCTAGTAATATATTCCCGAAAAATAATAGGATTTGCGGATTTTCTTTGTGGGTGTTGCGGAGAAGGTTCGAATATTTTGAAAAATCCATCATCCGTTCCTTCTTTTTAATCTTCGAAAAGCATAAAGAGCTAATAAACCCGGAACCAGGAATAAATGAAATAAGCTGATTGTAGTCTCTAAGAAGAAGGGCAAAGGTTTCAGCTTTAGGACAGCAGACTGTTTGGAACGAACTTCTAAAAGGTCAGTCTCTCCTCTGAGTATATCGATCGAATTTAATAAAAATGGAATATTGGAGTTTTTTAGAATTTCCGAAAATTCAGGAAATGCCAAAAGATCGGAAACTAGATAAGGAGAACCGAATACTAAAATTCTGCCGGTTTTAGCTGGTCTGTTTTTGGCAGGTACATTTGAGTTTTTAAACCCTACTTTTTGATCAGAGAAATAAGAAGTAAATTTTCCTTCTGCAATAACTCCTAAAAGAAATGGTCCACCGTTCGGTTGGATCGGAGTAGAAAGGATTTGTTTTTCTCCTAAGGAAATCGGCTCCGTCCTGGATTCTGCGTCCGGGCCACTTTTCGCTAATATGGTAAATTGTACGTCTTTCTGTTTTTCGGGTAGAACGTTCAGACTAGAAGACCAAGGAATTAAAAGACTCTCTTGGTTTTTAGTAAAGGGGCTATTTGGATCTAAACTTCCGGATTTTTGGTCTGGAACAATCCAAGGTGGGTAAGGATATTTTCCTAAAACTCCAGGCTCAATTTCGATTACAGAGCCCATTGGAAGAGAATGATCCGGTTCTAAAACAATATCATGATTTATTCGAATTCCATAATGTTCTAAAAATCGGATCATCTCTTCTGAGTCAGGATTTTTCTGAGCAAGTCCTGCTCCAAGATCACCAGAGAGAAGACCAAAACTTCCTCTTTCCGAGTTTGTTTTGAATTCCATTGTTTTGGCGAGAAGGAGTAAACTTCCTCCTTCTGTAATAAACTTGTCTAACTTTCTCTCTGCGTTTTTAGGAAGAAGGCCACCGCCTATCGAGAGCACAATTTCAGTTTCGGGAGGAAGATCTTCTGTTTCCAGATCCAATTCTAAGATCGGACCGTATTCGCCTCTTAGAACTCTTTTAGCAAAAATTTCTATCCTATCTTTCGGGGGAACCTGTTCTTGGAAGGAAAGATTTCCTTCTGATTTTAAAAGAACAATACCCGAGTCCTTATCCTGTCTTTGCATCTTACGAATTGAATTTAAGATCTGGTATTCTAAGTCTTCTGTGAAGAATGCAAAAGATAAAATTTCCGTTTTATGGCCTAAGGTCAGAACGACTCCCATAAACGCTTGTTTGACCGAGGCGGAGTCCCTAGAAGTTTGTTGTAAGATCTGAGGTTCTAATCCTAACTCCATAGCTTTTCTTGCGTCTTCTTCCGAGGAAGAAGGATCATAAAACCTCAGAGAAACATTTTCCTTTCCGATCTTAGAAATCTCTTTCAAGAGTTCTTTACTGAGTTCGGCTCTTGCCTTGTATTCTCCAGGGATTTCCGAAGAATAAAAAGCATCTATATAGAGAGGATCATCCAATTCTTTTAGGACTTTTATTGCGCTGGATGTGATTTGAAATCTTCCGGACCTAGAAAGATCCGACTTACAAGGAATTGTGGAGAAAATTCCGTTCAACAAAATAAAAAGTAAAATCCCGTTTGTGAGTCCAAACCAAGGAGATTTAGAAATTTCTAATAGAGGACGGAATAATTCTCTCATGGATAATTTCTCCTGAGAAAAAAAACGTTTCCTGCAAGATTTCCTGAGATAAAACTAAAAAAGTAAAGTGTATCCGAAAGATCTAAAATTCCTAAACGAAAGGATTCAAAATGGGAAGATAGAGCGAATAAATACGCGAATCCAGAAGGGCTGCTCCCGAAAAATTTCAGAACGGGTTGAGTCCCTAATAGAAAAAAGAAAAGGCAAACAAGGACTGTTAGAATATAAGAACTGATCTGATCTCTGCCAAAAGAAGAAAGAAAGATCCCGAGACTGATATAAGCTCCGCCAAGCAATATACAACCTAAGTATCCTGCAAATACGATCCCTAGATCCAGATCTCCGAATGCCCAGATAAAAAACGGGATGGAGGCACTTAAACAAACAGTGAATCCTAAAAATACCCAAGCAGCTAAAAATTTCGCACCGACAATTTCCCATTTAGAGATTGGCAAAGTGAATAAGATCTCTAAACTTCCGGATCTTTTTTCTTCGGACCAAAGCCTCATTGTGATCGCAGGAACAAATACAACGAATAGAAGTGGGGTCCATACGAAGTATTCTTCCATCCCGGCTACCTTTCTATCCCAGAAAGAACCTTCTCCCAATCCGTAGAAGAATAAGAAGGAAGATAAGAATAAGTAAAGGATTGAGAAAACGTAACCAATCGGAGTATTAAAATAACTGGCCCATTCTTTTTTAAAAACAGCGACAAGTCCGGGAGGTAAGGTGAGAAGTTTCATATCTTAACGGGAAACCAGGTCCTGAAAAACGGATTCCAATGATTTTTGGGAAATTTTAAATTCTAAGATCGGAAAAGGCTCCTTTCGGACGATCTCAAAAATTTCTTCAGGTTTCAAAGAAGAAGATTCCAATCTGAACTTCGAATATTCTCCTTCTTTTTCCGAAGAAAGAATTCGAATATTCTTACCTTCAAAAATTTTTTCCAAGGTTTCTTTTTCCGTTTTTGCGCTTAAAAGAACCGAATCGGATCGTTTGAATTCCGAAACGGGAAGATCTGCAACTAAATTTCCTTTATGCAGAACCAAGGCATGATCGCAGGTTTCTTCCACTTCCGAAAGTATATGAGTGGATAATAAAACTATTTTATCTTTTCCTAAATTACGGACTATTTCTCTAAAATGAGAAATTTGGATGGGATCTAAGCCCGAGCTAGGCTCGTCTAAAACGACCCAATCAGGATCGTGTAATAGTGCGCCAGCCAAAGCCAATCTTTGTCTTGTACCTTTGGATAAAATTCCCGTTAATGAGAAAGTTTGGGATTTTAGATCACAAATATCTAATACTTCTTTTTTTCTTTTTTTAAAGAAGGAAGATTCCATTCCTCTTGCGTTTCCAAGGAAATCCAAATATTCTCCCGCAGTCATTTCCGGATAGATTGCGGAAGATTCAGGAAGATAACCTAATCTCTGTTTTATAGTTTGAGGATCTTTTTTTAAAGATACTCCGTCTAAAAGAACGGAACCTTGATCCGGTTGCACGAATCCGGTAAGTATTCTAAGCACGGTTGTTTTACCTGCACCATTCGGTCCGAGTAAACCGGTAATCCTATTTTTAGGAATGGAAAAATTTAAATTGGAAATCGCAACCTTCCCGAAATAGGATTTAGAAAGATCGGATACCTGGAGAGAGGCCACGAAAGTTATTCTTTCGGGCCTAAAGACCTATGCAACTTCTTTTCCCCGGAGATTACGCTTTGATACGAAGCATAGTATCCACTTTGAACTTGCGAAGAACATCCATTAGAGTGGGTTGAAGATTTACCACCTCTAGTTTTACTCCGAAATGATCCAAAAGGTTTCTAAGAGTGAGTAATTTAGCAACGCCGCTAGAAGTGATTTTTTTGGTTGGGGTCATGTCCAGGGTCAGATTTTGAATATGAGCCCTAGAAGCCTGTTCCGAAATTTCATCGAAAACTTTTTCGTATCCGTCCAGAAGTTGATTTTCGAAACGAACGATTCCGTGTTTATTTTGTATCGTTAATTTGGCCATAAGTAACAAGCTTGTTTACTGAAATAGACTCCTAAAACCAGGCCATCCCAACAAATAAAACATTCCTAGGGTGCCCGCTATTTTCAAAACAAGCCACCTACATTTTTCGGCACATAAAATTCCAATAATTTGCCTTGGGAAAAATTTCCCAGGCCTCATAATCCGACCCAATTCCTAGGATTTCCAAGCCCGAATTTTGTAGTAGCTTCGACCAAGTTTCGAGAGGGTAAGCTCTGTGATAGTGCTCCTCTAACTCTGAAATTCCGGGTCCTGAAAATTCCAAACTGGTCTTGAGCACGGAAGTTTTTGGATCAAATTCATTCTTCCAGAGGAGTTTTGTCTTCCCGTGGGTCTCTTTTAGGACCTTGTTCTGAAAATTTTTTCGAAAATTTTCGGCAGTGCTTACATCGAAAAAGAAGACTCCTTTCTTCTCCAAAACACCTGAAACCTGTAAAAACACCTGAGAGAGTTCTTCTTCTCTTTGGAAATAATTTAGTGTGTCATGAACCGAAAAAACCAGATCAAATGATTTACCAAGTGGGGGGAAGGATAGAAGGTCCCCTAATTTTCGAACCCCTTTAATCTGCTGAGAATCGGCGATTTGAAGCATTTCAGGAGAATTATCGATTCCCCAAAGCTCCGTAGAAGAAGGTAGAAATTTCCAAATTTTACAGGTGCCGCAGCCCAAATCCAAGGCAAGTTTTGGATGGATTTTTTGGGTTCCGATTTGGTAAGATTCCAAAATCATCTTGGCCCAGTCGGAATAAGGGGCCCGTTTCATGACCCCGTCATAAATGCCTGCAAACGCAGTATAAGGCCTTTTTTTGGGGATTGGAGAAATAATTCTTGATTTATTCCCCTGCTCGCGAGTATTCCTATCCATTTGATGCGACATAATTCTTTGAAGGGTTTTCTTCAACGAATCTTCGTGAAACTCTAAGTATGGGCCTAGAACTACTTTTACCCTTTTTAGCCAGTGTAGGCATTACTATCCTCCTTCGCAGGATGGACAAGTCGAATTATAAGCTCAGTCAGATCAAAAGATATACTGGCAAACTCCAGGAAGAATTACAAGAGATTGCTTTAGAAAAAATCCAGTCTGTAAAAGATTCCGGAATCGAATTAGAGATCAGTTTAAAGCAGACCAGAAAACTCGCGGAAGAGGTAAGAGGTCTCAACGAAGAATCCAAACAGTTATTGGAAACAATTCGTTCCAATCGGGATTTTTTGAACGCGGTTACTTTGGATCTAAAAGAAGTGGTCCATCTTTCTTCCGATATTCGCCAAGAATCCCAGTCTATCCAGGATGGATTGCAAAGATTGGAGTTGGGCAAAAAAGAAGTCTACGGGATCGGAAATCGTATCCAAGAACTTCGTTCCGAGGCAGAAGTTCTACTCGAAGCATTCCAGGAAAAATTAAATTTCCGTTCAGATGATATTTTACAGTCTCTCGCTTCTAAAATTGTAGAGTTAGAAGGATTATTAGAAGTGAAAGCGGACCGTATCGAATCTGGTCTGGAAGAATTGGGAGAAGCATTCCGCCAAAGACTAGAAGCCCAAACCAAATCATTATATCATGAAACCGTGGGCAAAGTAGATAACGCTCGCGAAGAAGTTCAATCTCTTCTGGAATCCGTAAAAGTAAAAGAAGAAGACCTGGATGCCAGAACGGATCGTATGCAGACTGCATTCTTATCCGTTTCCGAAAAAATAGATCGTTTAGAAACTAGAGTAGATGAGAAGGCGGAACTTGCGGATCGTAAATTAGAAGAAACCTTCTCCCGTAATGAATCAGTCATTCGTCAAAAATACGACCAAGTATTAGAACAAGTAGTTCATTCTAAAGAAGCATTCTTAAACGGAGTTCGAATAGAGATCGAGGCAATTCGTAAAGAAATAGAAGGAATGAGCCTGGAAACACTGACTAGACGTGACGAGATCTTAAACGAGACCAGACGCCAGGCAGAAGGGATCAACGACTCTATCAATATTTTCCAAGAAAAATATCTGGAAGCAGAGAACAAATTACTCAAGCAGGCGGATTCTCGTAAAGCGGATCTGATGCGTCAGATAGATTCTTTCGAAGATGAATTCAATCGTATCTCCAGCAGCCTAAGAATAGAAGCAGAAGATCTGAGAAAGGAAATCCTTTCCGGACTAAAAGAATTCCATTCCGCTCTAGAATCTTCTCGATCTGAAGAAGAAAGAAAATCCAAACTGAAACTGGACCAGATCAGAGAATCCTTAGAGGAAGAATTAAAAGTTCTCCAATCTTCTCAGGCGGAAAAATTCCGTGCAGACTGGGAGAATATTAAGGAAAACGTTAAGGAATATTCTTCTCAAATTTCTACTCGAATGAAAGAGATAGAAGTTTCTGTAAAAGAACTAAAAGGTTCTTTAGAAGAAGAAGTAGGCGCATTACATGCTTCTCATTCGGATCGTTTCCGTTCTGAATGGGATTCTATCCGAGAGAATGTAAAAATTTTCGACGTCCAGGTTTCTACCCGGATGAAAGAAATGGATTCTTATGTAAAAGATATCCGAGAAGCCTTAGAAGGAACAGCCGGAGATATTTTAGCGGAAACCGAATCCAAGGTGAGTGAGATAGGACTGTCTATCGAGGACGAGTTCCGCAAAATGGACAGAAGATTCGAACACTTCTCTCGTTCTTGGGAAGAAGAAGTCCAATCCCAGAAAAATCATACCATGGATGCGATCCGTGGATTGGAAGAAAGACTGGGACAGATTCATTTTAAAGGCGCTGAATATTTACAAGAATTCTCTAAATCTTATGCGGAACAAAAAGATAAGATCGAAGAATTCGTATCCAAATATAAGACAAACTTCCAGAAAGAGGGAGAAGAGGTCAGAGAAGAACTCGTTTCTCGTTTTAAAGATCTGAAAGCAGAAGCATTTACAAGCGCTGAAAACGTAAAAGTTGAATATTCTGCGGCCGGAGAAAGATTCGAAAATCTTCTGCGCAAGAACGAAAAACTTTTAGAAATGCAGGCGGAAAAGATCCGTACTTCTACCGAATCTCAATTGGAAAAAGCGGGAGAACAGGCAAGAGTCGTTCTGGACAGACTGAAAGAATCGGGACAAGATTTCTTCGAAAGACAGGAAGAAAAAATAGATCGTCTAAACGATACAATCGATTCCAAGATCAACAGACAATTATCCGCACTCTTAGATAAGGGTCAGGTCCAGCTCAGCCAATTGGAAGAAAGGATCGCGAAACATTTAGCGGACGTAAAACTACATCTGGAAGATGCTTTAGATTCAGGGATCAAAGAAAGCGAAAGCCAGATGAAGGAATTTCAAAATCAGGTAAAATACCTGCTGAAAGAAACCGAAGAATCTTCGGAAGAATTCCTAAAAACCGGAAGAGAAGAATTCCAGAAGGCACAAAAAGAATATCGTGTGCTACAAATTGATCTTCGCAAAGATTTAGAAGAGATCCAAGATGCAAAACGGTCCCTATTCTCCGAATTGGAAGAAGAAGCGGAAAAATTACGTTCTTCCGTAGACGAGATTTCGGAAAGGATCCTGGACGCAGAAAAACGTTCTGCACTCTTCTTGGATGTAAAAGAAATTATAGAACGTTCCGAAGAATTCGTCTCAGAGATGAAAGAAGCTCTGGAAGACGCAAACCATACAGAAAAAACGTATGAGGATCTGGACCAAAACTTAGTTCGGATCAAAAAAGTACAAGAAGATCTAGAAACCCGTATTTCTCAGGCAGAAGAGAGAAGTTCGGAGATTCTTTCCATAGAAGAAAAAGCAGAAGTTTTAAAAGAAGAATTCGAAAGAATTATGGAAGAATCTTCTCAGTGGAACGATACTCATCGCAAGTTGGTCGAAGCAGGAGAAAGGGCATTCGAAATGGAATCCCGCTTCTTGGATTTGGAAGATCGTTTGGGTAGAGTCATATCGGTTAGAGAAGAAATCAAATCATTAGACCAAGATAGCCAAGGTCATAAAGAAAACTCCTTCAAGTTAGCTCAAAAGATACGTGAGATGGAAAAAGAGATCTCCGTAATAGAAGCTAGAGAAAGAGAAGTCGCAGAAACTCTCAGGAAAACCGACGACAGACTAGAGACTCTCGCCGGTAGAAAAGAAGAAATACTTTCAGTAGAAGCTAAGTTCGATAAGATAGAAGACCTAATGTCTGAGTTAGGAGAGCGTCATAAACAGATCAGTACTCTCCAGCAAAGATTAGATGATATGAAAGAAGGTGCTCTATCCGTTAAGGACGACCTAGAAGGATTACTTTCCGAAGCGGAAGATACCTTTGAAAAACTTTCTACATTCATGGATGTAGTCCAAACCAATATGTCTAAGACCGGAGTGGGAAAATCCGGTAAGACCCAAGGCCAAGATCCCCTAGTAGCTAGAAAGAAAGCAACAGTGTTGAATTTATTTCATAATTTTCATTGGCAACCAGAGACGATCGCTGAGAAATTAGGGCTCGAAACTTCTTTGGTCCAGACTATCATTCAAAACGAGACGGTGAAAAAGGGATGATTTTTTTCTTGACCCGAATGTTTTCCCCCAATATGTCTCGTTCCCACTTGTATTATACGACATGCAAAAAATCCTATAGGGAGAACCTTCTGTTTTTAATAAAAAACTGAAATTGTAGGGTAGCATTCCGAAAATGATTCCTTTTTTCGAGGCATCTGGAAACGTATCACAGTAATTTGACACGTTCCGGCAAAGTCTCGGGATGAAATTAAGGAGATGCTCCCAAAGCTCGTTCGTATGGTACAAAAAAAGAAAACTACTGTTAAGAGGAAGAATTCCATGGCTCAAAGCGCTGAAAAGGATACCCTCATCGTCGCAAGCAAGGTAAAAGCTTATATCAAATCTAAAGGCTTTATGACTTCCGGAGACGCGGTCGATGGCTTGAATGAAAAGTTGTACGGACTGATCGACGATGCTTTAAAACGTACCGAGGCGAACAAACGCACTACGGTTAGACCAACCGACTTCTAATCCATTCTTGATCTACATCAAGAACAAGACTGAAATCGAGAAAATGAGGGCGGCGGGCAAATTAGCCGCCGCGCTTCTGAACTATATATCCGGGTTTATTCAGCCCGGTATTAGTACTCTTGCAATCAATGATCTCTGCGAAGAGTTCACTAAAAAAAATGGGGGCAAGTCAGCGCCTCTTGGTTACAAGGGTTTTCCGAAATCCGTTTGTACTTCTATCAACGAAGTCGTTTGCCACGGGATTCCCAAGGCGATTGATGTTCTGAAAGAAGGAGATATCGTCAACGTAGACGTGACTCCTATCGTAGATGGATATCATGGGGATAGTTCTCGTACTTTTATCGTAGGCGGTAAAACTTCTCCCGAAGTGGAACGTTTAGTTAAAGATGCGGAACGTGCCATGTGGGTGGGGATAGAACAGGTAAAACCAGGAAATCGTGTAAGCGATATTGCAAATGCAATCGATGACTACCTGACTCCGAAAGGTTACGGAATCGTTAGAGATCTAATGGGTCACGGAATAGGAAAGGGTTTTCATGAAGAACCTCAAATTCCTCATTACCGCTCCGGCCGTAAACTAGCCAAACTAGAGCCCGGAATGACATTCACTATAGAACCGATGGTGAATTTAGGAACCTGGGAAGTGCTATTTTCTAAAAAGGATGGATGGACTGTGACCACAAGGGACGGAAAATGGTCCGCTCAGTTCGAACATACCATTCTAGTCACTGAAAAAGGCTATGAAATTTTAACCCAAGCATAGTATTCTGTCGTGCATGGATTTCGTTTGGAAATATATTTCTTTACTAGGTAAGGATTTTGCCTTTTTCGTTTTAGGCTTTCTAGTCTTTTACATCGGCAAAAAACTTAAGGACTGGACGGAACCTCGCAAGTTAGACGAGGAATTAGTAAAATCCGACAATAGTGCGCTCGCCCTAAGCTTATCCGGCTATTATATCGGGGTCATTATATTATTTATCACTATAGTTTCCCATCCTGGAGAAAAGGGAGAGTTACTCGGAGATCTTTTCCAAGTGTCTTCCTTTTCGATTTTAGGAGTGATACTTCTTCTTCTATCCCAAAAGATCAACGATGGATTGATCCTAGGCGGGATTGATGCAATCGAAGAAATATATGAAAAAAGAAATCTAGCGGTAGCTTCCGTATTATTCGGAGGAACAATCGCAAGTTCCTTTTTTATCGCTGCCGCATTGAATGGAGATATAGGGGAAAAAGTATTTCCTCAAGGTTTGGGAATAGCAGTTTCTCCACTTGTGGAAAAAACGATCATTGGATCCATTATTTCCGTGATATTCTTTTCTGTAGGACAGATCGGAATGATTTTATTTTCAGTATATTATAAACTTTGGATCCCTTACAAACTCCGAATCGAATTGGAAGAAAAACAGAATCTTGCTGCTGGAACCGCATTTGCAGGTGCATTGCTTGCGATCGGGATCTTACTCACAAGAGCATTATTTAGAGAATTTGAATCCTTATTCCAAACAGGAATCTTATTACTTCTAGATCTGGGGCTTGCATTCTTGATCATTCCTATTTTACATTTTTTTGCAGATTGGGTTGTTCTTCCCGGTTCCACATTGAAAGAAGAAATAGAAAGGGATCAAAATTTCGGAGCGGGGCTTTTGGAAGCGGTTGTGCTTGTGTCCTTCTCTGCTATTATATTTTTTGCGGTTTGAAATTAGAATAAGTCGTTGGAAGAGTATAATTTCCATTCCAGATGATAAACTTTTTTGATCCCAAAGT
This sequence comes from Leptospira neocaledonica, assembly GCF_002812205.1. Classification (NCBI taxonomy): domain Bacteria; kingdom Pseudomonadati; phylum Spirochaetota; class Leptospiria; order Leptospirales; family Leptospiraceae; genus Leptospira; species Leptospira neocaledonica. Next base: position 77,997 of record NZ_NPEA01000008.1, on the reverse strand, counting down.
CACAAGCTGCTTGTAAAATCATTTTTTCATCCGACTCTTGGGATAGGATAGAATAGGCTTCCGTCAGATCCGAAACGATCTCGGCAAAGATGTATTTATGAGTTGGTAAGAAGGGAGAAAGTCCTCTTTCTGCAAATCCTCGGAGTGCTCCCAAAAGTCCTGCGAGTAAGATTCTACCCAAGGGTCTTGTTCTTTCTTTAGGAAGATCCAAGCCGGCTTCTTTTGCCGCACTTAAAAGTTCCTGGAGAGGAATTCCTCCCGATATAGAATATAAGGATGTTTCTTCTCCTTCCTGCATAATGAAAGAATAAGATATGCTTCTTGAAAGTAAAGAACTTCTGGATGAACTAAAGGATATCACGGAGACGAATGGGTTCCAGTTATTCGGAGTAGGTCCGGCCTCTGTTCCATCCGAAGACAAGGAAAATATCCTTCATTGGGTCGGGGAAGGTCGTCATGGAAATATGGATTGGTATCCTAAAAACATGAACCTTCGATTGGAGTTGGAAGGGCTCGGGTTCAAACCCGAATCGGTAATCGCGTTAGGCGCCTTATATAATGATCCTGAATACGAAAATCTGGATCTACCTTATCGTTTTTCCAGGTATGCGATGGGAGAAGATTATCATTCCGTTCTTCGTAAAAAAGCTTCCGGTTTACTAGAGTTCCTAAAGAAGAAGTTTCCGAACCAGAAATTCAGACAAGGAGTAGACTCTCTTCCTGTTCCTGAAAAAATTTTAGCAAGAGAAGCCGGTTTAGGATGGATCGGAAAAAATACAAATTTGATCCATGAAGAATATGGATCCTTCTTCTTTATTAGTTTGATTTTTACGGATCTTCCTTTGAGTTTCGTTTCCGTCCAAGCAAAGGACAGATGTGGTACATGTAGAGCCTGTATAGATTCTTGTCCTACTGGCGCATTAGAGCCTTACAAAATTGATGCTCGAAAATGTATTTCTTATAAAACGATAGAAGATAGATCTGAGAATGTGGATTCTTTACACGGCTGGGTATATGGTTGTGATATTTGCCAGGAGATCTGTCCTTGGAATCAAGTAAAGGCTCGCAAGAAGGGTTGGAAGACAGAGATGGGTGAATTTAAGATCCGAGATTTTTTCAAAAAAGAAAATCTCTCGGATCTGGATGAAAAAGAATTTAAAACGTATTTCCGGGATTCCGCAGTCAGTAGAATTTCCTACAAACAAATGAGAAGAAACTTAACTGTTTGGGAAAGAGATTCTTCCAAATCTTGAAGACAAAAGTTTATCCACCAAAGCCAAAAATCCCGCGATCAATAAAAATAGAACAAAGATCCCTACAATATTAATTGCCACTCCGGAATAACCTAAACGAGGAACATCCATAATATTATATGGATACCATTCCTGAATAGCACCTCTTGTTAACGTGAATATTGCATACGCGACGGGAAGAATCGCCGCTAATAATATTCTGCGCAGAGTAACTGTTTTAGCGGGTCCGAAAATAATCCAACCAAGTACTGCAATAAGAGGAGCAATATTATGTTCTAATTGGCTGGCAGTATCCGCAATGATATCATTCTTGGGCACAGTCTGCAGAACGAAATTAAAAACGATCCCAGTGATTATGATATCTATGATTCCTATCAAACGCCAAATATGAAAAGAAGAAGAACTACGATCCAAATTGAATGCAAGAAGTAGTGTAGTAAACCCCAAGATCAAATTGGATTGGGTCGTAAAAAATGAAAATTGATTGAATAAACTATCAAATCCAGGGCCGAATGTTCGAGTAAAACCCGCGTTTGGCGGAAGAGAAGATGTATGATGGTAGGCATACCATAGTTCTAATAGAACACCTACAAAACAAATCAGAGCGGTAGATACAAATACTAAGCGGGCTAGAATAAGATTGAGTTTGAAAGTTTGCATTTGATTTTTTTTCTCTTCACCAAAATAGATCCGCTGGATTCTTATAAGTTTTAGGAGTTCGTCAATGCTATTTTTTCTCTCACGTTAGAAGCATCTCGCGCAGGAGAATCTCCGAAAAATCTGGAATATTCTCGATTGAACTGAGTTACACTTTCGTATCCGACTTCAAATGCAGCACGGGAAGCGGAGTAGGCACTATAGACCAGAAGTTTTCTTGCTTCGAGCAATCTAAGTTGCTTTTGAAATTGGATAGGACTAAGTCCAGTGATCTGTTTAAATTGTCTATGAAATGTGGTAACACCTAATCTAGATTTATCGGCTAAACGTTTTATTTCCATGGAAGCTGTGTAATTTTCTCTGATCCAACGAATTGCAGGATAAATAGTCGGTCCTTTTCCTTGGGTCTGGCAGAATTTTCTCAAACGCCATCCTTGCGGACCGAGAAGGACTCTATATAATATTTCTCTCTCGTAAATAGGCGCAAGTGCAGGTATATGCTCCGGAGTTTTCAGAAGTCGAAGCATTCTGATCCAAGCTTCCAGAAATTCAGTAGAAGCTTCGCAAGCTATGAATTCATTATTCGTATTTTCTTCCGAAGGATCTTTCGGAAGGTCATTTAATAAATCTAAAATGGAATCTTGATCCAGTTCTAGTCCTAATGAAATATACGGTCCGGTTTTACCTTGTTTTACCTTTCCTGTGGCAGGGATATCTGCGGAAATTACGAAGTAAGAAGGAGCTTTTAAGTGAATAGTTTGATCTCCTATCGAGATTATTTTACCTCCTTGAACAACTAATCCGATCATAGGCTCATATACTGCCGCAAGTTGATGTTCGGATACTTCTCCCTTTATGAGCAATACTTTGGGAAGTTCCGTTTTAGTCGGTTTTGTTGTTGCTTGAATTGTAAGTTCCGCAATCTCTTTTAGGATTTCCTTCATTTTATAACATAATACAATAGAACTGTATTTTAAAAAGAAAAATCCGAAGAATATTTCAAATTAATAATGGTGAGGTAGGATTAGGCAATCAATCGGCATGATCCGATCTTTACGATATTTATAAAATCCTCTACTATCAATCTATTGGAGGACGTTATGAAAATAGCAATCGTCACAGGAGCAAGTAATGGGATCGGGAAAAATACCGCGATCGAATTGGGAAAAAAAGGAGTCGGCGTAATCCTTACTTATCATTCGGATAAAAAAGGTGCCGAAGAGGTAGTAAAGGAAGTTGAGAAGAATGGTTCAAAGGCTGTTTGCCTTAAATTAGACCTAAGCCAAAAATCTTCTTTTGAAAGTTTTGCCGAACTTGCAAAAAGGAATCTGGAAGAAATTTGGAAGAGAAAAACTTTCGATTATCTGGTGAACAACGGAGGTATTGGCGGAGGAATGCCATTCGCTGAAATCACGGAAGAATATTTCGATCAGATATTGAATACGAATTTTAAAGGTCCGTTCTTCATAACTCAACAACTCGTTAAATTTATGGAAGATAACGGAAGGATCGTGAATACATCCAGTTCTTCCAGTCACGGATCTTTTGTAGGATATTCAGCGTATGGGGCTTCGAAAGCGGCGTTGACTTCGTGGACAAAGTATTTGGCAAAAGAACTTTCTCCTAGAAAGATCAGAGTGAATGCAGTCTCTCCTGGTCCAACTCACACGAACCTGGGAGGAGGCGCATTTGATAAATATCCAGAATATATCCAACCGTTAGCGGACCAGACTGCTCTTGGAAGGATCGGAAGTCCCGACGATATTGCCAAGGTGATTGTGAATCTTTTATCCGACGAATTCTCTTGGGTGACCGCTCAGGACTTGGAGGTTTCGGGAGGATTTTTGCTTTAGTGATTTTAAAAGGTTTTGCGGGGCGACTTTTCGCTTCGCGAAAACCAGGCTGCTTCGGGCTACGCTAGCGCTTCGGTCACTTCGGACTTCCCCTTCGCATCCTTGTCGCGTGTTGGAGTTCCTACAAAGTCCGTGGTTGGGAATATGCTTGTTGGTTTAAATGTTTTGTGATAAGGCGATTGGATCGAAGTTTTGAATCTTGTACCACCGACCAGCCCCCCTTCGTAGCGACCCGTAGGGAGTGAGAAGACGACCGTTTTAGACGAGTCGGTGACCGTAAGGTCAAACGAGATTATAGATGAAATATCCCGAAAAACTTGGATCGAAGTTTTGAATCTTGTACCACCGACCAGCCCCCACCCAGAATAAGGGTGGGGCGCTCTAAACAATTTTGTAGGAATTCCAACAAATACTCCTTTTCTCCCTGGAGTCGGAGGCTTGGATAGTCAGATACATGCGCGCGGGTCTGAAACAAAAAGAAACCGATCAATCAAGTTATGAATTCGATCCTAAAACGAATTTAAAGCTTAGAAATTGGTTCCTAAAAGAAAAAAGAGACCTGGCATTTCGAAAAAATAGAACTCCTTATTCTACTTGGGTGAGTGAGATCATGCTGCAACAGACTAGGGTTGCAGCAATGCTTCCTCTTTACGAAAAGTTTATGGATAGATTTCCAAAACCGGAGGATCTTGCGGATGCCGAAGAAGAGGAAGTATTTCGTTATTGGCAAGGACTAGGCTATTACTCCAGAGCAAAAAATCTTTTGGCTGGAGTTCGGATCTTAGTCAACGAGTTCGGCGGAAAATTTCCTAGAACCTTGGATGAGGCTCTTTCACTTCCAGGTATAGGACCTTATACTGCACGAGCAATTCTTTCTATTTCTTATAATTTATCTTTTGCTGTTTTAGATGGAAATGCAAAAAGAGTTCTTTCTCGTTTGGTCTTATTTAAAGAGTCGGGACCTAAAGCTGACCCTGCTTTACAAAGGATTGCGGATTTATTTTTAAATCTGGAATTTCCCGGAGATCATAATGAAGCGGTTATGGAATTAGGCGCACGTATTTGTATTCCAAAACCTTTATGTACGGAATGTCCTTTACAAAATGATTGTTTGGCTTACCGGAACGGATTACAGGAAAGTATTCCGGAGATGGAAAAGAAAAAAAAGGAAATCCCTTTAAATATCCGTTTTTATATTCTAAAGACTAAACAAGGTATACTTCTTGTTCGTTATCCGGAGAGAAGATTTTTCAAAACAATCTATTCCCTGCCTTTTTCTTTCGAAGGGAAACACCCTTATGATGCAGATCCTGTTTTAGATTGGAATTTAAAACCATCTGACCTTGGAATCAAATTTAAACATACGATCACTCATCATAAAATCCAAGGTTTTGTTTCTGAAACGGAACTGGACCAAAAATCGGAAAAGAATATCCTGAATCATTTTCGTAAGATTCGTCCTTCTATAGAGATTAAATATTGCAATTGGAAAAATTTAGAGACGGAATTCCCTTCTTCCATTGCAAAAAAGATCAAACAAACCTTCGTTAAAGACGGAACTGTCCTGCCGGGTTTGGAAAATTAAACTTTTATTCAAAAGGAAAGCCATGAACATTCGATCCACTTCAGAATTCGTAAAAGAACTTTCTAAAAAAGGAGAACTTTTGGAGATCAAAGAAGAAGTGGATCCTATCCTGGAGATAGCAGAGATCCAGAGAAGGGTAGTCGCTAAAAGAGGCCCCGCACTTTTGTTTTCGAATGTAAAAGGATCCAAATTTTCAGTTGCGACCAATTTATACGGTTCGGAGAACAGGATCAAGATCGCATTCGGAGAAGATCCGGTAAAGTTTATTCAAAAAATAGCATATACTGCAAAACATCTTATGCCTCCCACTCCCAAAAAAGTATGGGAAGCGAGATCTCTTGCCTGGACCGCATTAAAAGTAGGTCTTAGAAAAGTAACCAAGGCTCCTGTTTTAGATTCTGAATTGCAAAGTTTAGATGAATTGCCTGCCTTAAAATCATGGCCTAAAGACGCCGGAAGATTTATCACATTACCCTTGGTATATACCGAAAGTCCCAAAACCGGGAAAGGGAATTTGGGAATGTATCGTATCCAATTCCACGAACCTAAACTTACTGGGATGCATATACAGATCCATAGAGGTGGAGGTTTTCATTATTCCGAGGCGGAAGCGGAGGGGAATGCGCTGCCAGCGCATATCTATGTAGGAGGTCCGCCTGCACTTACAATTTCTGCGGTGGCTCCTTTACCGGAAGAGATCAGTGAATTTCTTCTCGCATCACTTTTGCTTGGCGAAAGATTAAAGGTACTAAAAAACAAAAAGATCAGTCCTCTTCCTATTGTTGCGGATGCAGATTTTGCATTGATCGGGAAAATTCCTCCAAGGATCAGAAAGCCGGAAGGACCTTTCGGAGATCATTATGGATATTATGCTTTAAAACATGATTATCCAGTATTCGAAGTGGATAAAATTTATACTCGTAAAGACGCTATTTGGCCTGCAACAGTAGTTGGACGTCCTCCACAAGAAGATCATTGGATCGCAGAATATTTACAACATCTATTATCTCCCATGTTCCCAATCGTTATGCCTCAGGTGAAGGGAATTTGGGCCTATGAAGAATCCGGAGTTCATTCTTTAGCGGCAGCCATCGTAAAAGAAAGATACAAAAAAGAAGCATTTATGGGAGCTCTTCGAATTTTGGGAGAAGGACAATTATCTCTTACCAAATTCCTGATCGTAACTGACCAAGATATTCCTTTGATGGATTTTAAAACTACTTTCATCGCCGCACTAGAAAGATTCAAACCGGAGACAGACTTACATATCTTTTCTAATATTTCCCAGGATACATTGGATTATACGGGACCAAAAGTAAACGAAGGAAGTAAGGCGGTTTTACTTGGAGTTGGACCTAAAACCCAAAAACTAAAACCAAAGATCACTTCTAATATTAAAAATTCTAAATTCAAAAATCCGAAAGTATATTGTCCCGGAGTATTAGTGGTTTCCGGACCAAAATATAAAAAAGGAGACGGAGCCTTAGAGTTACTTCGTAAAGAGGTGATTGCCCAAGGATTTTTATTCGTATTCCTAGTGGATAACTCGGAAGAAGCAACTAAATCCGATCACGATTTTATTTGGAATGTATTCACTCGATTCGAACCTGCAGCTGATATTCATGGTGATTCTACAGTGATCCGAAATCATATCTCTTTCCAAGGCCCGATACTCGTGGATGCTAGATTAAAAACTTGGTATCCTCCTGTTCTGGAAGAAGATCCTAAAATCTCTAAACAAGTGGAGAATAGATTTGGTAGACTTTTGGATTCGTTATAATCGAATGGAAGAATGGGAATGAAACGAGTAATCGTTACCGGCGGGGCCGGACTGATCGGAAGTAATATAGTTAGACTTTTAAACGAACAAGGGATTTCAGATATCCTAGTCGTAGACCATTTGGGTACTTCTTCCAAATGGAAAAACCTAAGGGGATTGGAATATACGGATTATTCCGAAAAAGAGGACTTCCTGAAAAATGTTCAAACCACTGACATATTAAAAGATTATTCTCATATCTTTCATTTGGGCGCTTGTTCTTCTACAACGGAGACGGATGCTTCTTATTTAATTCGAAACAATTATGAATATACTAAGATCTTAGCGGAAGAGTCTTTGCGTAGAAAGATTCAATTCTTATACGCATCTTCTGCAGCTACTTATGGAGACGGGCAATTCGGATATGACGATAAGGCCCCGATCCATTCTCTCAAACCTTTGAATATGTACGGATATTCAAAACATATGTTTGATCTATATGCCTTAAAAAAAGGGTTCTTGGATAAGATCACTGGAGTAAAATATTTCAATATCTTCGGATTCGGAGAGGCTCATAAGGAAGATATGAGATCGGTAGTATTAAAAGGATACGAACAGATTTCTTCCGAAGGAAAATTAAAATTATTCAAATCCTACCGTCCTGACTATAAGGATGGAGAACAAAAGAGAGACTTCCTCTATGTTAAGGACGCGGCCAAGATCAGCCTATATCTGTTAGAAAATCGTAAATTCGGTTTATATAATGTGGGCAGGGGACAGGCAGAGACATGGAAAGCACTTGCTTCCGCATTGTTCAAAGCGATGGGAAAACCCGAAAACATAGAATATATGGAAATGCCTGAGAGTTTAAAGGCAAAATACCAATATTACACAAAAGCTGAGACCCAGAAATTGATCTCCAGCGGTTACAAAGAAGGATTTACTGATTTGGAAACTGCGATTGCGGATTACGTGGATTTGATTAAAAAAGAAGAACAATAAAAGGGGCCCCTAAGAACCCCCCACAGCTATTAATTACTTAGAAAAGATCTGAAGTAAAGATTTTGCGAATGCTTTAAATTTTGCGTCTTTGATAGAGTAGAATACTTGATTGGAAACTTTTTTGCTTCCTAAGTATCCTGCTTCTTTCATTTTGCTTAAGTGTTGGGAAGCAGCTGATTGGCTGATACCAAGTGCGTCTACAAGTTCTCCCACGCTGTGTTCTTTTTTAGAAAGATGGAGAAGGATTTTTAATCTATCAGGATGAGCTACTGCTTTAAGTCCGCGGATCGTAGAATCCAGATGAGTTTTTTTAATGTCTAACTTTTGGGCTGCCATAATCTGCCTTCTGTTGTATTTGAATCCACTCTAACATAACCTTTGAAATTTACAAGGATTTCCGAAAACTATCTCTATTTTTTGTAAAATTATAATTCGTGTAAATTATGATATAATTATGTAAATAAAATGGAAAATAATTTATTACCAATTGTAGAATTATTAACCTCTAAAGCTTATATATATTGAATATTATAACTTTCAATCCTTCGAATATTAGAACCCTCTTACGTTTAGAAGATCCCAAAAACTCAATATTCGAATTTAACAATAAACGAAAAACGTACTATTATAAACTTCGAATTTGCCGGAATTCTAATTCAAGAAAACGTGTAGAAGAATAGGCAAACTTTCAGCTTAACCAAGATAGGCGAAATGGAAGTATTGAAGGCAAAAGTGTGGAAGAATTAAGGAAAACTAATGGACTGAAGAAGGGAATAGAAGAAACAAAGGGGTCAAATTTTGACCCCTCCTGAAATTTCCAAAACGACTCCGTCTACCAGATCGTTTTGAGCGATGAATACCGCAGTGTTTGCAATTTCATCCGGTCTACCCAATCTGCCGATCGGGATTTGGGACTCCCATTTTTTGAGAGCTTCCGGATTCATGTCTTTCATTACCATTTCTGTAGCGATGAATCCAGGTGCAATACCCGCAACTCGGATGCCATAACGACTGAGCTCTTTGGCCCAAAGTCTGGTCATAGCTGCTACTCCCGCTTTTGCAGCGGAATAATTGGTCTGACCAGGGTTACCGTGCATAGAAACCGAAGCGATAGGGATGATTACCCCTTTGGTACCGTTATTTACCATTTGGACCGCTGCTTCTCTACCTGTTAAGAATACTCCAGTTAGGTTAACGTCGATCACAGCCTGCCATTCTGCCAAAGACATCTTGGAGGCAACTTTACCAGTTTGTTTATCCGCCTTGATTAAGAGACCATCTCTTAAGATCCCTGCGTTCAAAACTGCGATATTCACGGAACCGAAGGCGGAAACCGCTTGTTCCATAAGTGCAACAGCGTCTTTTTCCTTAGAAACGTCTGTAGGAACTGCGATTACCTTAGTGCCGAGTGCTTCGATGTCTTTTTTGGCTTCTGCAAGTTTGTCTGCAGAGATATCCGATAGAACGATATTGGCTCCCAATTTTGCAAAATGAAGGGCCATCTCTTTGCCTAAACCTCCGGCGGAACCGGTGATTACGGCAGTCTTATTTGTTATTTCCAACTTGGTTGATTTCCTTACTTCTAATGGTTACGTAATTGTCGGTGAAAGGGATTTCTACCCTTGCTGTAGTTTCACCGACGTCCGTTTGGATTCTGAATAAGTTCGGATCAATATTCTCACTTTTGAGAAGGATCATGATAAGAGCGATCCCAAGACCTGCTCCTTCTGTATTGTCCATATTATCCATATAGAACTCGGCGATATCATTGTATTCCATCGCCTTCTTCATTTTCTCCCTCATACGAGATTCCTCGATCTCGATCACAGGAGTATTATTCACTACTTCGACTACCAAACCTTCGATAGTGTAGGTTACTGTAATTTTGACAAAAACGCCTCTGGCAAGACAACGCTTCCCGTATTCGTCAGCCATTTTCTCGGAGAAGTTCTGTTTGAACTGGGCCAGACCTTGGTCATAATGATCAAGATTCCGAATATCCAAACCCAGGTCTTCGAAGAAAACCCGCTTTTGGTTGGCTTTAACGCCGTTGATCGCCATTTCTTTGGTGATCGTATACAACATTTCGATGTATCTTGATTGGCCTAATTTTTCCAGAACTTCTGTTAGAATACGAAGAACGTATTTTTCCAATTTGGAATTCATTCTGGAAGATTGAACGGAGATGCGGGAGCGGCTGAGGATGTATTCGGAGAGCTGGGCGTCTAATTGTTTGAAACTTTTTGCCATGCTCGTTTAGTCCTCTGCGGAAGAAAAATCGATACCCAGTGTTTCCCCTAGGAGGATTCATGCAATCAAAAATCAGCGGGTCCCAGATCTCAAAAAGGATACAAACGTAAAGGGCTGGCCGCGTCCGATCCGGATTCCACCCCGCGCGGGCCCACCGAACGCCGCCCGGCCAAAAAAAACCGCGACGATTTTTTTTCACCCCCGG
>NZ_NPEA01000008.1:0-67423 GCF_002812205.1 Leptospira neocaledonica | reverse complement strand
CGCGGTCCCAAGAACTAAAAAACTATACAAACGAAACGGGCTGGCGGCGTCCGAGCCGGATTCCAGCCGGCTCGGACCGAGCTCTCGCCTCCGGTAAAAAAATCGCGGATACGATTTTTTGACCCCGGCTCGATCTTTCGCGGATTACTAATGATGAAAGGAAATTTCTTTTTATTGCTTAACGTAAGTTTTTGAATCGATTATTAGATCTGTAGAATTGATCGAATAAGAATAGCAGTTCCACGGAGAAGTATCGTTCATCCAAATCTTCTCGCAATACTGCCCAGAATCGATTTTCCATTCTAATTGTAGATTGTAATTAGAATGAGTAGCGCATAGATCTTTTATTTGATCGAATGTCCAAAAAGAGACGATTGTACCGTTAAAATTGTAAGTGATCGTTGTCTGAGCGCAGGAATCGGTAATATCTACGTTTTTCCATATCCCGATAAATTCCGGGTGAGTTGATTTTTGACGCTTTTCCGTACATAGGGAGAACCCGTTGCATTCTAAAAAAGGAAAAAGATTTTCCTCTTCTTTATGGTCACAATTGTAAATTGGGAATAAGCAGCAAAATAACGGAACGCAGAAGTAACTTTTCTTTGACCATTTCATGTATTACGTTCTCGTGATAACTCTACTTAAGTTAAGTGTAATTGTTAATAGCTTCAAATCCAATTTAATTTAAAATATCACGATTTTATTAAATTAAACAATTTATACTCGATTTGAGATAAATTTTCCAGATGTCCCCACCTATGATACATTCAAATTGAATAGTTTTCCTATATCTTTTTGGGTAAAAATTTTATATTTTTCGAAATACTATACAAAAAAATAGTTTACAAAAGTATATAAACGTACGAATAGTATTCTGTTGCAAAGAGGAAAAATCATGCTTCAAACAATTACAATTCGAGACTTCGCATTAATTGAATCCGCTCAAATCGACTTAAGTAAAGGGCTGACCGCGATCACTGGAGAGACAGGTTCCGGAAAATCTCTTTTACTGGATGCTCTTTCTTCCTTACTCGGGGGTAAAAGCAGTACAATGGATATCCGTACGGGCTCGGATAAGTATTGTTTAGAAGCGGAGTTCGATATTTCCCAAAACCAAGTAATCAAAACTTGGATGCTTGAGCACGGATTCCCGCTCAATGGTTCTGCGGTTGTGATCCGAAAAGAGTTCACTCGGGACGGAAAAACGAAAATACAAATCAATCATTCACTTTCTTCTGCTCAGGTCCTTCGTGGTTTGGGAGAGATCCTATCCGAAGTACATAACCAGAACGACCAAATTTTACTTTTAGATAAGGCACAGCAGCTAGATATCTTGGACAGTTTTGCAGGTCTGCATACACTCAGAGGAGAAGTAAAAGAAGGGTTCCTAACGTATAAAAGTCTTAAAAAAAGACTAGAGGAATTGGAACTGTCTCATGCGGATAGAAACCGCAAAAAAGAGATACTTCAGTACCAGATAGAAGAGATCCATTCTGCCAATTTGAAACAAGGAGAAGAGGAAGAACTGAGTAAGGAAGAAAACTTACTCGTCCACGGAGAAAAACTCGCCGAGAACTTGGATATCATTACAGGTTACTTACATGAGAGTGAATCTTCAGTTTTAGGGATTTTCCCCAAGGTGCTTGCTGCTTCCGATAAAATTAAAGTTTTGAACGAATCATTAAACGAAATGGATTCGGCTCTCAAGGAAGCTTATGTTACGATTCGCGAGATCAATACAACTGCTCAGGACCAAAAGGAAGAGGTATTTTTCTCCCCGGAAAGATTATCCCATGTGCAGTCCAGATTAGATCTGATCCAAAAGCTTAAGAAAAAATATGGAAATTCAATTTCTGAAATTTTAGAAACGAAGAAAAAGGCGGAAGACGAACTTTCTGCCTTGGAACAGAATTTAGATTCTAAAACTTCTTTAGAGAAAGAAAAGAAAAAAGCAGCAGACAAATTGACTCAAGCCTGCTTACAACTTTCCAAATCTAGACGAGAAGTACTGAACAAATTCGAATCCAAACTCAAGTCAGAACTGGAAGTTCTGGGAATGAAAGGGGCAGGGTTGCAGGTAGTGCTTCGTTGGGAAACAAGTCCGGAAGGCGAAGTGGAAGCCCAGGGAAAATCCTATTTGGTAAACGAATTCGGATTGGATCAGGCAGAATTCTATTTCAGTCCGAACCCGGGAGAAAAACCAAGACCTCTCCGTAAGATCGCTTCCGGCGGAGAAATTTCTAGAGTTATGTTAGCGATCAAAAGTGTACTTGGTTCCAATTTTGACGGAAAAGTTTTAGTTTTCGATGAGATTGACTCTGGTCTGGGTGGAGAGATCGCCTCGGATGTAGCAAAAAAACTCAGAACTCTTTCTAAAACTCACCAAATCATTTTGGTCACACATTTACAGCAGATTGCCGCGGCTGCAGACCATCATCTTCTTGTGAGTAAACGAGTAAAGGAGGGAAGGACTGTCTCCGAAACTGAATTCCTAGGAATGGAGGAGAGAACCATGGAACTTGCGAGAATGATTGCGGGTCAAAATATCTCCAAAGGCGCTCTCCATCACGCGAAGGAATTGCTCAAAAAGAAGGCGGTATAATTCTCCTTCTTGGGTTCCCATTTTTTACTGGGGCAGAATGTTCTGCTCCGGTAAAAAGGACTACTTCCTTTTAAAAATCGTTTGGCAGGGACAGCCGAGTTGGAAACCCTACTCCTTGGAGAACCTCAAGCCGATATGATTCTTGCCAAAACAGATTCTTTGGTTACCATTATTCCACCGGAAACCGTACCTATTCTGATCCTTCTAGTTTCTATAGTCGGATTTACAATAATCATTGAAAGGCTGATCTTTTTCTCTCGTTGGAAAGCAATTACACCGGACGACTGGAGAAGGGTAAAAGATCTACTCAGAGAGAAAAATTACGACTCCGCTTCCGATCTGATGAGAAGCCTAAGCCAAGGACCAGTCTCTCAGGTTTTACAAGCTGGTATCACTCAGTTTAAGAGAAATGCATCATCTGTAGATGACGAAATTTTAACCCAAGGATTAAACCAAATCCAGAGAATGGAAAAATTCCTTTCTCCATTAGCTACTATTGCGACGATTTCTCCACTTTTGGGAGTATTAGGAACGGTTCTTGGAATCATTCGTTCCTTCGCAGAGGGTTCTGGAACCAGAGGAGCTGAAGTAGGGATCAGTGAGGCATTGATCACTACGGCTATGGGACTTGCAGTTGCGATCCCTGCTTATATTTTCCATAACTTCTTCCAGAAGAAAAAAGAAGACGCAATTTCCGAAATGGAAAGTCTTTCCGAGCAGGCACTTAGGTTTTTAAAATAAGATGAAATTCAAAAAGTGGAATCGGGGAGAAAGCGGAAGTTTTAGGGCAGGCCAGATTGAGCTTGCACCTATGATCGACGTTATCTGCTTCATCGTAATTTATTTTTTGATGAACGCGACTTTGGAAAAATCCACTGTTGTGAAAATAGAACTCCCTAGATCTTCCAGTACTGCTCAGGAAAAGAAAAAGGATGAACTTGTAATCACTGTCAATAAGGACGGAAAAATTTTCCTAGATAAAGACACTGAACCTGTTCCTTTGGAAAAACTGACTGAAAAGATAAAATTGTTTAATGGCCAAAACCAAGGCGACGACAAAGATAAAAAAGAACAGAGTAAAAATCGGGTGATTATCAGAGGTGATGGTGGAGCGAATTACCAAACCATCGTTAAGGTGATCGATAAAGTGAACGAAGCCGGAGTAACAAGATTTAATCTTGCGATGGTTCGTCAACCGGGAGGTCAGTGATCCGCTTAGGTGGATCTATAGACTTATTTCGAGACGGTAAGAACAGTCTCGATTTTAAATAAAGCCTTAAGGCTATTTCAAAAGACTCTTGAAACGAAAAGTATCTATATATAAATCCTTTGCCGTTATTTTTGTAAGCGGATTCTTTTTTTACTCCGGCGAGATCTCTCAACTTTTCTCCAAAAAGAGTGATTATTTCGGAAAGATTGTAAGAGAAATAAAATTTAGCGGAAACAAAAACACATCCGATTCGGATATCAGTTCCCTTTTGGAATTGAGAACTGGTAAACTCCTGACCAAGGGAGTAATCGATCGCGACTTAAAGGCATTATTCGCTTCCGGATTCTTCTACTTTATAGATATTAAGGCAGAAGAAGTTGAGGGTGGTGTTCGAGTCATTTTTGAACTCAGAGAAAGACCTCGAGTCAAGGACATCGAATTTATCGGAGCCGACGAGGTGTTTCCAGCCGACCTTCGAGATAAAATGCCTCTCAAAGATAACGAGGTAATCACACCACAAAAGGTCACTAAGTCTAGAGATATTATATTACAAAAATATAAAGATGAAGGATTCTTCCTGGCCTATGTGAAAGTGGAGCTTGGAAAGCCTGATCCGAAAACCAATTTAGTCAAAGTTCGTTTTATCATAGACGAGGGCGAAGAGATCCCAGTCGCAAAGATTAATATCTACGGTAACGAGACCATCGAAACTTCTGAAATCCTTGGACTCATGGAGTTAAAGGAAGAAGGTCTATTCGAAGGTGGTAATTTTAAAGAAAGTTCTTTTGAAAAAGATAAGGAAGTCATCCAAGCTTATCTTAGAAGTAAAGGATATTTGGATTCGGAGCTGATCCGAGAAGGTACCAACTGGGAGATCCATTGGGAAAACCCCGAAAAGAAAAACAGAAGGGTAATCATAGTCAATATCAAACTGTACGAAGGACAGGTGTATTATTTTAACGGATATACTGTTGCTCACGATATGACTACGGATGGAGAAGGGCGCCCCATCTTTTTAAATAAAGAAAATAATCCGCCTGAAACTCCTAAAGATAAATTGAAACCTTTATTCACGGTCCCTGAGATCGAAAAAACCTTGGATTATAGTTCCAAAGATGCAGGAGAAGTTTTCGATGAAACCGTATTCTCCAGAGATAGAGCAACTGTAAACGAACTCTACGGATCTAAAGGTCATATTTTTGCTCAGGTAATTCCTAGAAGAAAGATCGTTTCTTTAGATTCCGAAAGTTTAGAATATTATGAAAACTGCGGTACCAGAAGGACCGAGCTAGAGAAAAAGACCTGCGAAGAAGAATATAAACAATTAAATGTCCGTAAATTAAGGGAAATTTATAGAGATAATCCTGACCTGAGAGGGCGTAAATTTGTTCACGTGGATTTCACCATTCGCGAGAACAACCTGGCTCAAATAGAGAACGTAATCATTAAAGGAAATAAGAAAACCCAGGACAAGGTGATCCGCAGAGAGTTACTTTTTAAACCCGGTGACTTATTCGATTCCACTTTAGTAAACCGTTCTAGGGAAAGGATCTTTAACTTAGGTTACTTCAAAGAAGTTAACTTTAATATGAGACCGGGTTCGGATGATACAAAGATGAACCTTGTCATCGAAGTATTAGAACAACCTACTGGAACAGTTTCAATGGGTGGTGGTTACGGAACCATCACAGGATTTACCATTTTTACCGAGATTGGTGAAAATAACTTAAACGGAACCGGACAGAAGGTCTCGGGACGTTTGGAATTCGGACCTTATCGTAGATCCTTCCAAATCTCTTGGACGGAACCTTGGATGTATGATACTCCTTGGTCACTTTCCCTTTCCATGTTCTATTTCTCTCGAACCATATTCTTGGGTTCTACTTCTACGATTTCTATTTCGGATAGTACAACTTCCCCTACTGTTGAAAATGCTACCTATGATAATAATGGTTTGGGAATTACGATGGGGGTTGCACACAGGTTAGGAACCAACTGGACCCATTTCCACAGATATACTCCTGCGTTTTATTCTTATTCCAACCCGACTGCACTTGTATCCGATGCGGTTTTGGCTAACGTAAGAAGAGGATGGCAGTTCCGCTCTCAGGTTACGAACGGTCTTGCTTATGATATCCGAGACAACGTATTCGCTCCGACTAGAGGTTATGATCTGCTCTTTCAGGTGGATAACGTGGGACAGTATTTGGGTGGAACTTCTCACTTCGACCAATATCGGATCCTAGCGGAATATTATCATACTTGGTTCGACTTCACATTCGGAGGATTGATCCGAAATAACGCTCTTCGTAGATGGAGAGTGGTCCAAGAATTCAGGACTTCAGATACTTTTATTTTCCAAAGATCTCCAATGGGAGGATCTCATAACCAAGATCCAGTTCAGGACCCTTATATTCGTCCTCAAGACTTACTCATCATAGGTGGTTACGAATCCTTAAGAGGTTGGTATTATAACGATCAAAAGTTTCCTGTGGAATGGAGAGATGGTGCTCAGCATCGTCTACTCTTCGATACGGAGATCCGTATTCCAATAGAACCAAGTTTACTTTGGCTTGTGGTCTTCTTGGACGGAGGAGCATTATACGAGCAAACGAACCGGGCAGTAGGAACAAAAAAAGATTATTTCGAATCTTATGATAAAAATAAGGCGGACCAGATTGCCGCAAACCCGATCGGTTGGTACATCCAAAACAATTTCAATTTGCAGAATGGAAGAAAAGCCGACGTTACTTATGACGAATTGAATAATCCAGGAAGACTGATCTTATCGGCGGATAACGTAGCTATGGATAGGATGAGATATTCTTGGGGGGTCGGTCTTAGAGTCCAGATTCCTGTACTTCCTCTTCGTATTTACTTTGCCCAAAAGTTAAAACCTACTGGGAATTTCTGGGCACCTTTCGAAAAATATGAATCGGACAATGCATTCCAATTCGTATTCGGTATCGGTGACTACCGATTCTAAGGAGTTTTTGCTTTGTCAGTTGATCTAGTGCAAGGCTTGAACGATCCTCAGAAAGCCGCAGTCGAAAGATTGGAGGGCCCTGTTTTAATATTAGCAGGGGCAGGTTCCGGGAAAACCAGAGTAATCACTCATAGGATCGCAAACTTGATCCTGAATAAAAGAACGGATTCGATCTGTGCGCTAACTTTTACCAATAAGGCCGCTGCGGAAATGTTGGAAAGGGTGGCAAAGTTAGTTCCTTCCATTCCTTGGAATGTTCAGATTAAAACATTTCACTCTCTTTGTTTATATATTCTGAGAAGGGAAACTTCTTACCTGGGAATGCCTTCCGGGTTTACGGTTTATGATTCAGTATTACAGGAATCCTTAATAAAGCAGGTGATCAAAGATCTGCATGAGGACCCGAAACAATATAAACCTTCTTCTTTGACGGGAATCTTTTCCTCATGGAAGGATGGGCTTTCCGATTCGGATTCTTATATTAGAAAAGAAAATTTTTCCCATCGATCTCAGATGATATCGAATATCTATGAGGAATACGAAAAACGTAAGAAAAAAAACCAGGCTCTGGATTTCGGGGACCTGATCCAAAAAACCGTGGGGCTTTTTCGAGAGAACCCAGGAGTCTTAAAATCCTACCAAGATAGATGGAATTATATCATGGTGGATGAGTATCAGGATACAAACAAGGCACAATATACCTTGGTACGTCTACTTTCCGGAGACAGAGGAAATCTTTGTGTGGTTGGGGATGATGACCAATCCATTTATTCTTGGAGAGGAGCAGATATTTCGAATATTCTAAATTTCGAAAGTGATTTTCCGAATGCTTATGTAGTAAAGTTAGAGGAGAATTATCGCTCCACTTCCAGGATTATCCGTGCCGCCTCCAAGGTGATCGCAAATAATAGCGGCAGAAAAGAAAAGGAATTATTCACAAATAATGAGTCAGGAGAACCTATCTCCGTTTCTCAATTCGAGAACGAAACGGAAGAAGCTTACGATATCGTAAAAAAGATTAGGGCAGGATTTGCAAGAGGAGTGGATTATAGTCGCGTTGCTCCTGAAACCCATTCAGTCGGCTATAAGGATTTTGCGATCTTCTACAGAACAAACGCTCAATCCAGATACTTTGAAGAAGGACTCAGATCTTCCGGAATCCCATATAAAATTTTCGGCGGTTTCCGATTTTTTGATCGAGCCGAGATCAAGGATATGATCGCGTATTTGAATGTTGTAGCAAATCCTATGGATTCCACATCTTTATTAAGAATTGTGAATACACCTCCTCGTGGGATCGGAGAGGCGAGTATAGAGAAGATTAGGACATTTTCCTTAGATAAAGGGATTTCTTTTTTAGAAGCTATAGGACATCCTGATCTTCCCTTAAAAAAAGCGAGTTTAGGAAAAGCAAAAGAACTCTATCATTTATTCGAGGATTTGATTGATCGAAAGGAAAAAGGGGAATTACCATCTAAGATTGCTTTAGAGATCGTAGGAAGATCCGGTTGGATCGACTATATGGAAAGGGATGCACACGATGAGGAAGCGGTTTCTAAAGTAGAGAACGTTCGCGAGTTTGTGAACTCCATCGAAGAATACGAAGCCAGAGAAGATTCCCCTAATTTGGAAGAATATCTGAATCAGATCAGCCTTCTCACCTCGGAAGAAGACTCGGCACAACTTACCGACTATGTTCATCTTATGACCGTTCACAATGCAAAAGGATTGGAGTTCCCGACAGTTTTTCTAACCGGTTTGGAAGAGGGAACCTTCCCCCATTCCATGAGCCTGGAAGAACCGAACGGCCAGGAAGAAGAAAGAAGGCTTTTTTACGTAGCATTGACTCGTGCCAGAGTGAAATTATACCTGAGTTATTCCAGGACCTCTCGAAAATTCGGAAAAGTAGAAGATCGAATCCCTTCTCGATTCCTTCCTGAAATTCCCTCAGAATGTTTTGGAGAAGAAGGTATACTGGCCCAAAAAGGAGTCAGAAGACCACAAGGGCCTCCGGTTGCTTCTTCAGGAGCATACAAAATCCCGGAAACTCGTCAGGAAAGGGAAGATTCTTCGAAACCACTGGGGGAAGAGGCGGATATCCGAGAAGGAGATAAGGTCAAACATGCCCAATTCGGCCTGGGACAGGTGATTTCCGTGCAGGGAACAGGTAAAAATCGTAAGGTAAAAATCAAGTTCGGAAGCCTGGAGAAGAACTTTTTCCTTGCCTATACTCCCTTAGAGAAATTATAACGAGGGGGAAAGTTCACCCCCTAAAATACCGATATTATTCATAGGACATAGGAGAAACAATGAAACGGATCGTAATACTAGCTTTGGCTATCTGCCTTGGGACCCCATTGTTTGCTGGAAAAGTCAGCGGTTTAGTAGAAGAATTTAATAAAGTAGAAGAATTTAATAAGAATCGAAAAGTTTCCGACGCAGCTAAAAAAGCGACTCTGGAAAAAAATCTTCTCTCTGCTTTGAAATACAGCCTTCATCGTAAATACCTGGATTATAAGGAATACACTAAGGACCTAAAAGCGGATTCCATTTCATACGAGCCTCAAAAGGGAACTTTTGGAGTGTATGTAAAATACAAAACGTATATCGTATTTTATAGTTATCTAATGGATCCGGAAATTTATCTCCAAACTCCTATTAACGAGGTATTCTACGTTCGTCCAGATAATTTGGACGAAGAACCTCATAAGGAAGATAAACAACCGGCTCAGCCAACTTCCGGAAAATAATCCCTTTTCATGCGATTTCCGGAAGAAGCGGAATTAGTTTCTAAACTTGTTCTGGAAGCCGCAGATCGGATCTTTTCCATCTATGGAACAAATTTCCATGTGATGGAAAAATCCAAGGGTGATCCTCTCACCGAAGCCGACCTGCAAGCAAACGAGATCATTGCAGGTGGCATCCGCAAAATCCTAAAAGATAAAGTCTATTCCGAAGAAGATACCGATTTTTCCCATTCTTCTCTCCAAGGAGAAAGGGTTTGGGTCTTAGATCCGATCGATGGAACCCGGGAATTTGTAGCTAAAAATCCTGAGTTTGCGATTAGTCTAGGACTTTTAGAAGAAGGTAGACCTGTTTTTGGGATCGTAATGAATCCTGCAACAGGGGAATTCTTTTGGGGTGCGGAAGGTAGGGGTGCATATTATAAAATCTTAAAGTCACCTTATATAGAAAATCAGATCGATTGGGAAAATACTTTCTATCTTCAGAAATCCGAATCTTCCGAACGTTCTAAGGTTCTTGTCTCCGTTTCGGAAACTAAGGCAGGACTTTTCAAAAATTTGGACTATGGAAATGATTTTATATTCGAGCCGAAAGGTTCTATTGCTTATAAACTTGCACTTGTCGCAGTTGGAAAATATCCTTTAACACTTTCTCTTCGACCTAAAAACGATTGGGATGTTGCGGGAGGAATTGCAATATTGCGAGCTTCTCTCGGAAAAGATCTGGAAATCCGTTCCGGAAAAGATTATCCATTTTTAACTTCTAAACTAGGGATAGGATTACTCGCCGGAGAATCCGAGCTCGTGACTCAATTCTGGGAAAAGTTTAAAACTTCCCTCCAAGGTTCTGTCAGAGATCGTTGGTAAATCAATTTTAAAATGGCAAGTTTTTAGTTTGTCCAACCTAGACAGAAAAAAATACAAAATCGCCTTGGATGCAAGGCCATTATCCACCCCGGTCTCCGGAGTGGGCAGATTAATTGAGTCTGTACTGAAAGGTTTCGAAAAAGACCCCAATTTTGAATTTTATCTTTTTTCTCATAGGCCAATACATGAAGGTTATTCGGATCTATTCAAAAATCCGAATATAAGGTCTGTAATCGGAGAAGGTCTATTCTCCAAAAAAGGGGGAATTTACTTTGCGTTTTATCTTCCTTTCCAACTTAGAAAATATGAGATCGATCTATTTTGGGGAACTCAGCAGGTATTTCCATTATTCTTATCCAAAAATATTCCCGGGGTTTTGACATATCACGATTTCGTGGCCTATCGTTTTCCGGAGACAATGAGGCCGATCGCAAGATTCCAGCAGCTTTTTTATTTAAGAAGAAGTATCCAAAGAGCTGATTTTATTCTAGCAAATTCACAATTTACAGCTTCCGAAATTTTAAAATATTCTTCGTTTTCAAAAGATAAAATAGATATTATTTATCCGGGTTACGATCCTAAAGAGATCCAAAAGATCAAAACTCCTCCTACAAAACGGATCGGAAAATTACCAAAAAAGTTTTTCCTAACTGTTTCCACTCTGGAACCCCGAAAAAATTTCGGAACACTTCTGAAGGCATATCAAAAAGCCAAAAAAGAAAGATCGGATCTTGTTTGGGTGCATGCCGGGAAAGAAGGTTGGGAATCTGCCGAGTTTCTAGAAAAGTTCAAACAGTCTTCCGAGTCGGGTGAATTATATTGGTTCGATTTTGTAAGTGAAGAAGAGCTAAGATATTTGTATTCACAAGCAAGCCTATTTGTTTTTCCATCCATTTATGAAGGATTCGGAATTCCACTTTTAGAGGCGCTTGCTTATTCTCTGCCTTGTATCGTTTCGGATTTAGAAGTATTTAAAGAAATAGGAAAAAAATCCTGTGTGTATATTTCTCCTGAATCGGAGGAAGAATGGAAAAAAGCGATTTTGGATTTTCAAAAGAAGAAGTTTAAATTTCCGAAAGCGGATCTGAAAAGATTCGAAAGAAAAAAATCGGCCACACTTGTGAAGAAAATATTTAGGGATTTAGTTTCTAATAAAAAAGTTTAAGATCTTTTGGGTCAAAGATCTTTTAGATTCTTCGATCGTTCCGGAAAAAAGAATATCGGAGGAAGATTTCCAGTGAATATGGATCCGATTACTATCCAAGGCCTGGAAATAAATTTGTTCCATCGGATTCACATTCCAAACAAATAGGTCTTCTTTCCTTGTCCAAGAATTGTCCGTCCAATCGGTGCAGATTTTTTCTAAAGTTTTGTTAGATCTTAATTGTAGAATAAATCCTTTTTTAGGATCCAGAAAAGCGGAGAGAATTGGTGGTTTTACGGATCCTTCCGGGGCTCCGGAATCAAAATGGATGCCTGTTCCTTGGAATCTTCTTCCTTCCAAATAAGATTGGAACTCAGAAAATTGGAAATAGTAATTATAGATCCTGGTTTCTTCCAAGGCTGAAAACCCTGTACAAGTTTTTGATCTCCACTCTTTAAAGCAAGGTAGAATTGGAAGTAAATGACTTGTAGCTTATATTCTTATTTGTAAACTGGAAGTATGGTTTTTAGAAAAGCCTGGCCTTTCTTCTTCCTTCTTCTTTTTTTCATTTTATTCTTAAACGATTGTAGATCGGACGAGCAACCTTTGCTGTACCAGGTGACCTTAGAGGATTGGGATGGTAACTCTCATAAATTTTTGGAAGATAAAGGCAAATTAGTGGTCCTCGATTTCTGGGCAAGCTGGTGTGAACCTTGTAAAAAGGCAGTCCCGGTAGTCGAAAAATTGAGAGAAAAATTAAAAGATTCTCCTGCTATCGTGTTAGGTGTGAATACAGAAGACGATCTAAGCTTGGAAGAAATCCGAAAGGCTGCTTCCGAATTCGGAATGTTATATCCAAGTCTTCTGGATCCTGAATGGAAATTAGTAACCCCTCTTAAAATAGAAGGTCAGCCTGCATTATTTGTCTTTAGTAAATCAGGAAAGAAACTTCATTCCCAATACGGAATTTCAGAGAAAGATCTACCAATATTGACCGGAAGACTAAAAAACTGGCTTGAATCCCCTTAAAATGTCGTTTTATCCATAACGATTGTGCAATAAAAAGCCAAACTTAGACTCGTTTTAAAAAAAAGGATTTATCTTTCAGCATTTAGTTTGAATCTGGAATTAGATTCCCGGTAAGTGCTGCCGGACACATCCATCATTCCATTTCATTTCAGGAGAATTTCCATTCATGGCTGAGAATCTCGCCCAATTATTTCGTGAGTCGGCAGAAAAATTTAAAAATAAACCGGCTTTCTTATACAAAGATGCGCAAAAGAATTATTTGCCGATCAACTATTCAGAGTTATACGAAGCAGGAGTGAATCTTGCTGAGGCTTTGATCGAACTTGGCATTCAATCCAGAGACCATGTCGCATTACTTGCAGATAACCGTGTAGAATGGATTATCGCAGATTACGGTATCATCATGACTGGTGCGGCTGACGTTCCAAGAGGAACGGATATTACCGATTCTGAAATCGTTTATATCGTTAGTCACTCTGAGTCCGAAGTAGTATTCATAGAAAACGATAAAATGTTGGAGAAATTCAACAGAAACAAGTCGCAGCTCGGAAAAGTAAAAACGATTATCGTAATGGACAAAGAATCCGAGGCTCCAGGCGTTCTAAAAATGTATGACCTGATCGAAAAAGGAAAAGGTTTAAGAGCTTCCGGTTCCCGCAAGGTAGAAGATAGAGTTGCTTCTATCAAACCTGAGGACCTTTTCACTTTGATCTATACATCCGGGACAACTGGTCTTCCTAAAGGTGTTCAATTAAGACATTCTAATATGATGCACCAAGTATTGAACGTAACTCCTATGCTAAAGATCAATGCGGAAGCAAAGTTACTTTCCATTCTTCCTGTATGGCACGTGTTCGAAAGAGTTGTAGAATATGTTTGTATCAGTATTGGTGCGGCTACATATTACACAAACGTTCGAGATCTTCGCCAAGACTTGGCAACTGTAAAGCCTACCTTTATGGGTTCCGCTCCTCGTCTTTGGGAAAATATCTATAACGGAATTTATACAAGGATTAACGATCCAAGTCAAACTCCTGCGATCCGCCGTGGTTTATTCAAACTAGCTTACTTCTTCTCCGATAAGAAAAACGCAGCTGTTCGTTTTATCACCGGCAAAGAAGTGGATTATACCGGAAGAAATCCGATTGTTTCCCTATTTTACGGAATCTTAATGTTGGTTCAACTGGTTCTGACCGGGCCTTTTACTCTGACAGTAGCTTCTTCGATTGCAGCTTATATATTGGCTCCTACTGAGTTCTCTTATTTAAGCCTGCCTCTTTATATTCTTGCAGGACTTGGAGTATTCTTCAATAGCGCAACTTTGGACAAGATCGTTCTTTCCAAGATCAGAACTGCTACAGGTGGAAGACTTAAGGCATCTATCTCCGGAGGAGGAGCTCTTCCTCGTCACGTAGATGAGTTCTTCAATAATATCGGGATCAACGTATTGGAAGGTTACGGTATGACTGAAACTTCTCCTGTACTTTCCGTAAGAACCTTCCAAAAACTCATCATAGGTTCCGTAGGTTCCATCGTTCCTAAAACTCATCTTCAGATCAGAAATGATAATAATGAAATTCTGACAGAGATCGACGCAAACGGAAAAGTGATCAAAGGTAAACTAGGACGCAAGGGTGTTGTATTCGTAAACGGTCCTCAAGTTATGAAAGGTTACTTCAAAAATGAAGAAGCTACTTCTAAGGCTCTTGTGGACGGATGGATGAACACAGGCGATATGGGGATGATCAACTTCAAACATACCCTTACACTTACCGGAAGAGCGAAAGACACTGTTGTTTTGTTAGGTGGGGAAAATGTGGAGCCGGTTCCAATCGAGAACAAACTCCAAGAATCCGTTTATATCAGCCAGTGTATGATCATAGGCCAAGACCAGAAAAACCTGGGAGCCATCATTGTTCCTGACTTCGAAAAATTAGAAGAATGGGCAAAAGAGAACGGAGTTGATACTTCTAATAAAGAAGCTTTGATAGACAACGCAAAAGTGGTAGATCTATACAAGAAAGAGATCAAGGCGTTGAATAACGCTAAGAACGGATTTAAGTCCTTCGAGCAAGTGACTCCTTTCTTCATAGTTTCCAAACCTTTTGAGGTGGGAGACGAGCTGAACAATATGTTGAAGATGAAACGCCACGTAATCGCTGAGAAATACGCGGATAAAATCAAGAAGGTCTACACAGATAAATAATCCTTTTTTAACGCTTAAAAAAGGAAAGAAGAAGCCTCGGTTACCAACCGGGGCTTTTTTTTTTACCCTGCGGGGAATTATACATGCCGCCGATATGTATCCTGTATGGCGAAAACGATCCTCTCCAAACCAAGTATTTTCGAACCTTATGGTCATTCGGACCTATATGCTTTGGACAATCTCTACTTTTCCACGTTAAGAGAAAGAGAAGTCTGGGACTTTTCCAGGGTAAGAGAATTTTCTGCCTTAAATTTAGGATTCATTTTTGCCAGAGCGGAACTTTTTTGGAAAAAGTTTCACTCGGAACTGGAGATCAAAAACCTAAACCCAAGTTTTAAAAAAGGGATTTGTTTAAGTGCAGGCTGGGAAGATGCTCCCGGACTTAAGATCGATTCTTTTTTACCAAAAGTGCTCGGTACGGAAGAAGTATTTCAATATTCAAGATTGGAAGATCTTTCCGAAAAAATTCCTTTTAGAGAATTTTTTTCCTCCGAAGGGTTCGTTTTCGAAGGAACTTGGAAAGAGAAAAATTATCTAATTTTATTTTCTAAGATCCATTCTGAAAATAGAAATCTTCCATCTGTGATTAAAAAGATTTCTCAGTTTCATTTCGAGAAAAAATCAGAAGGGAATTTTTTCCTTAGAACAGAAAAGCAGTCGTACTTAAATTTCCTGAAACCGAAAGAGTCCTTAGGTCCTCTATTTTTACAAGAGAAGAAGATCGACCAGGAGCCTTTTTTATTTTTGAGTCTGGAATATTCTGATATTATAAAGTAAATTTGCAATGTTGGAGTTCCAACATTTGCATTTAGAATTAAATTGCCAGGCGCGTGCGTTCCTGCAAGCGTTCTTAGAGTCGAACTTTATTCCAAATGTTTGCTAAACAGAAAGGCTTCGATTGCCTCGTAATCCTCATTTTCAGAAAGTTCTAAAATCTTTTTTAAAAGAAAATTTGCCTGTTTTAAACTGACAGATCCTAAAATTTTACGAATCGGACCTACAAACGGAATGGAGATGGAAAGTTCCCTAAATCCCATACCCAAAAGTAAGATCGTAAAATTTGTGTCGGACGCAATTTCTCCGCAGATACTCAACGGTCTTTCATATTTCCAAGCTGTTTCTACGATCTGGACCAGAGTTCTTAAGAAAGAAATATGAAATGGATTGTATAAGGAAGAAACATTTACGTTATTCCGATCAACTGCCATTAAATATTGTAATAGATCGTTTGTTCCGACGGAGAAAAAATCCACTTCTCTTGCAAGAACATCCATGGAAGATACTGCCGAAGGAGTTTCTACCATCACGCCTAATTTTATCTTCTTATTGAACTTTTCTTTTCTGGTGGTAAGTTCTCTTTTACATTCTTCTAATATTTCTTTTGTTTTTTTGATCTCTCCTAGGTTTGTCACCATAGGGAGTAGAATACTTAAGTTTCCATAAGCGGAAGCTCTTAGTATCGCGATCAATTGTTCCTTGAACCATTCCGGGTTTTGGAGACTGTATCGAATCCCTCTATTTCCTAAAAAAGGATTTTCTTCAAATTCTCCTGTCGAAAATTTATCCGCTCCTATATCGAAAGTTCGAATGTAAACAGGATTAGGATCCATTCCTTCTGCGATCCTTTTGTAGGCTAAGAATTGTTCTTCTCCGGAAACGTTTTTATCCTGGTATTTTAAGAATAACGACTCGGAACGGAAAAGTCCCACTCCGTCCACATCCGCTTTTTTAGCAAGATCGCAGTCTGTATCCGATTCTAAATTACATTTTAGTCGGATCTTGACTCCGTCTTTTGTAACCGCTTTTTTTGGTTTTATTATCTTGGTCTCAAAACTCAAGGGAGAAGAAGCTCCGTAATACTTAACTTCTTCTATCGTAGGGTTCCTCACGATCTGACCGGTGTCCGCATCCAAAAAAACATATTCAAAATCGTTAATATTTCTATAAAATTCCTTTAAACCTACGATTGTGGGGATCCCGTAGTTTCTGGCAAGGATCGCCATATGACCTGTTTTTCCTCCCAAATCGGTGGCTATTCCTCTAATTTTACTCTTGTCCATGAGTATCATTTGAGAAGGGGTCAATTGTCTTGCGACTAGGATCACGTCCTCTGATTGGTCCGCTAAAAAGGAGACTTCTTCTTTTTTATCCAAAAGGTTTTCTAAGATCCGATTGGAAATATCCTGAAAATGATCTGATCTTTCTCGAAAGAATGGATTGTCCAAACGAGTAAACTTATCTGTGAGTTCGTTGATCGTATTTTGAACCGCTAAAAACGCATTTTCATTGTATTCTTTAATGCGATTCCTAAATGAATCTTGCAAACCCGGATCTTCCGTGATCGTGACCTGGGTTTCTAAAATTTCTTTAAGTTCTCTATCTTGTTCTCTTGTTTTGAGACTAGAGATGATAGATTTTAATTCTATTTTGGAAGAATCTAGAGCGCTCGCAAGTTTTTTGAGCTCTTCCTGCTTCTGGCTCTCGTGGATATAGGCGCCGTGAGCAAGATGTCTTCTCTTTGTCCCGACTTTTACGCATTTACCGTAAAACCTTCCGGGAAAAGCGACTATCCCCATATATGTACTTCTTTTTCCGCCGCCATTCATAGAATGAATATCCGCAGGTAGAAATACAGTAGTTTAGTGAATCGACAAGTCTTTTATAAATCTGTGACTTCCCGCCCAAATCAAAGGCGGGAAATCGAGCGGATTAGACCATCGCCGCTTTTCTGTTGAAAAGAGGGATCCGGCGGCTTTTGTATTTGCCCAGTTCATTTCCTGTTACTGAACTCATGACTAACTTAGCCATGGAAACGTCCAGCGCATGTCCCGCCTTGGAAGCCAAGTAATGTCCGATAATAGGTCTTCCTGCGATGGAAAGATCTCCCACCAGGTCCAAAATTTTATGTCGGACACATTCGTTTTCGTAGCGGAGGGATTCATTCAGGTATCCATCCTGAGTAAGAACGATTGCATTGTCCAAGGAGCCTCCCATAGCGAGACCTCTTGCTTGGAGGGCTTCAACGTCTTTTAGAAATCCGAAGGTTCTGGCTGGTAAAATTTCGTTTCTGAGAATGTCGCGGTCCAGATCGATTGTGATATTCTGGCCTTTTAGAAGGGGGTGAGGGAAGTCAATTGTGTACGTCACTTTCCAGGTTTCGCTCGGAAGGATCACAAGATACTTGTCCCCATCTACTACCCACATTGGGTTCTTAACATAAATGGGTTCTATTCTTTCTTCGAATTCGGTATAACCCGTGCTTTCGAATGCTTCTAAGAAAGGAAGGGAAGATCCATCCATGATCGGAACTTCTACGGAGTCGATTTCCAGGACCATATCCGTGATTCCTAAGGAGAATACCGCTGCCATTAGATGCTCTACAGTTTGGACCCTATGGAGTCCATCTCCGAGTGTGGTAGCGTTACTTGTATCTACCACGTTACTTAATTCTACAGGGATGGATGCTTTATCTTCTCCCTTTCTATATTCAAAGACTATGCCTTTTCCAGCAGGAGCAGGGTGCCCGATCAGATTTACTTCTTTGCCGGAATGTAATCCGATCCCCTTAATTCTAACTGTTTCTTTAAGAGTTTTTCTATGTTCAGTGAAATTCATCATTTCCTACCCCGGAAACTTTCGATTCCGGAATCCATTCGCTTTGCACTTGGGCTCTTATCTTATTGGACGTTCTTGGAGATCCAAGTCCAAATTAACCCTTTAGGACTATAGAAGCAATATCCATGCCAGGTGCAGTGCAAAAAGATTGTTTTAGACAGGCAGTAAAGCCCGGTACAGAGATAACTAGACATAATTTGAAAGAAATTTCTGTACTTCTGTCTCTTTTTTACAACAGTTGTTGTTTTAGGGAGACAGAATCAATTACCATGGTAACTCTTCCCCGTTTTGGTGAAAGAATCTTCCGGACCGTTCTGGAGAGAGTTTTTCGACCTGTTGGAATAGTCCTTCGGCTGCATTTCTAGGGGGAATTCCTTGTCTACCTGTCATTTCGGTAGCTACCATTCCCGGATGTAAAATACCTACAGAGATCTTTTTAGAGCTTAAGTCACGAGCTAGGCTAACGGCACCCGCGTTCAAGGCGGCTTTGGACATTCTGTATCCATAATAGGCTCCGGAAGTATTGTCTGCGATAGAGCCCATTCTGCTAGTGATAAATATCAGTTTTGAATTTGGACCAAGTTTAGGAAGAAGAAGCCTGCTGAGTCGGATTGGCCCGATCGCATTTACCAGGATCTGAGTTTCTAATTCCGTAAAGTCCACACTTTCCAAATTATCCGGGATCAGGATCCCTGCATTA
Organism: Leptospira neocaledonica; assembly: GCF_002812205.1. Classification (NCBI taxonomy): domain Bacteria; kingdom Pseudomonadati; phylum Spirochaetota; class Leptospiria; order Leptospirales; family Leptospiraceae; genus Leptospira; species Leptospira neocaledonica. The sequence continues at coordinate 48,320 of NZ_NPEA01000008.1, read as the reverse complement.
TTGATAAATATGTCCAGTTTGACCCCGGTTAAAAAACCGGAAAGAGTTTCGAAACTTTGGCTTTGGGTTAGGTCCAGGCCTTCGAAAATTTTTACACCCAATCTACGGAGCGGTTCCGAACTTTTTCTACAAGCAGCGTAAACGGTATAACCTTTTTCAACATAGATATTTGCGAGTTCCAGACCGATGCCTCGGTTTGCGCCAGTGATTAAAATTTGTTTCATTCGGATTAAATTTAAATAAGAAGAAGTCTAGAAAGAAATTTACGAGCCCGGGAATCGATTGACGCCTTGGAAAATATTTTCCAAACTTTCCCGCGTATGCAATTCCAGATCTCTCATAAACCTTCCTTCTCCTTATTGAAACTTAGATTAGGCCCTGGTCAATCGATTAAATCGGAAGCCGGAGCCATGGTGTACATGAGTTCCAAAATGGGTGTAGAAACCAAAATGGGAAGTGGGTTTCTTTCTGCACTTTCCAGAAAAATTTTCGGTGGAGAATCGTTCTTCTTCAATACTTACACAGCTCCCGATACAGGAGGAGAGATCGGACTTGCTCCCGATCTTCCCGGAGATATCATAGATCTGGATCTGAATGGAAAAAGTATTTTTGTTCAATCTGGATCTTATCTAGCATCCGATCCCGGCATCCAAGTTGTTTCTAAATTTGGTGGTCTTCGTTCTTTATTCGGAGGAGAAGGTCTGTTCTTATTAGAAATTTCCGGAACCGGAAAAGTATTCTTAAGTTCTTATGGAGCTATTGTTCCAATCCGAGTAGAAGGAAATTATACTGTAGACACAGGTCATATAGTCGCCTTCGAAAATTCTCTACAATTCAAAGTAGGAAAGGCGGGAGGAAATTGGAAATCCACATTACTAGGTGGCGAAGGTTTAGTCGCAAATTTCTCAGGCAATGGAACTCTATGGATCCAATCTAGAGTGCCTTCCGGATTTATCAGCTGGCTTACTAAACTTCTTCCAGTTTAACAAATATTAGGAATTAAAATGAATATCCAAGTTTTATACAAACCATCTTATTCCGTAGCAAAAGTAAATTTAAGTTCCGGAGAATCCATCAAGGCGGAAGCGGGAGCTCTCATGAGTATGAGTTCTCATATCCAAATGCAAACAAGTAAGGCACAACAAGGAGGACTTTTTAAATCCTTGAAGGCTGCCTTCTTAGGAGGAGAATCTTTCTGGATGAACACATTCTCTGCATCACAAGCGGGCGAAGTTTTACTGGCTCCCACACTTCCTGGTGATATCGAAAAACTGGAATTGAACGGTACAATTTTTATCCAATCCAGTTCCTTTCTCGCTTCAAAACCAGAGATAGATATAGATACTAAGTTCCAAGGCTTAAAAGGTTTTTTCAGCGGTGAGTCTTTGTTCTTCTTAAAACTGAGTGGAAGCGGACCGGTTCTTATCTCCAGTTACGGTGGGATCGAAGTCTTAGATGTAGAAGGCGAATTTATAGTAGATACAGGCCATATCGTAGCATTCGAAGAAGGTCTGCAATACGAGATCACTAAGTTCGGAGGTTGGAAATCTTTCTTCTTGGGCGGAGAAGGTTTAGTCGCCAAATTTAAAGGAAGAGGACGACTCTGGCTCCAATCCAGAAATGTGCCTACACTCGGCGCTTGGTTCAGATCCGAATTACCACCTAGAAAGGAATAATATATGAAATTTGAAATATTAGCAAAACCTGATTTTCCCATCCTAAAGCTCAATTTGAATTCCGGAGAATCCATTCGTGCGGAATCCGGAGCAATGGTTGCCATGTCTCCTCAGGTCAAAATGGAAACCAAGGCCCAAGGGGGAATATTCGCATCCGCAAAAAGAGCGTTATTCAGCGGTGAGTCCTTCTTCCAAAACACATTCACTGTAGAAAATGGAAATGGAGAATTATTTTTGACCTCTGCTACCCAAGGAGACTTGGAACATAGAACTCTCAAAAACGAAGAATTGATCTTAAGCAGAGGTGCCTATGTTGCTGGCGGCACAGAGCTTGTGATCGACAGCAAATGGGGAGGTTTCAAAGGATTTTTTGCGGGAGAAGGTTTATTCTTTCTAAAAGTTTCCGGAACAGGAGACCTTTTCTTTTCTAGCTTTGGAGCAATTCACCAAGTAGATGTGGATGGAATGTACATCGTTGACACAGGCCATATCGTAGCATTCGAACCAAGCTTGGACTATCATATAGATAAAGTAGGCGGATTAAAATCTCTCTTCTTATCTGGAGAAGGATTGGTCGCCAAATTTTCCGGTAAGGGAAAACTTTATCTACAAACTCGTAACCAAAACTCTTTTGCCTCTTGGGCAAATACCTGGAGAAGAGTGCAACGTTCTACGAGTGGAGGGGATTAAGCCCTTCCTGGATAGCCAATCACATCCATAAAGGCGGAAACGGAGAATACCGCCTTTCCTGGTCCTGGTTCTCCGTAACCTGGAGGAACTGGTAGATTATATTTTTCGAATGTAGACTTCCAGACTGTGAGTAATTCACAGAAATATTCCAATGGAGGACCGGCTTGTGTTCCTAAAGTTGTATAAGGTTCCGGGCACCAAGCAGTAAATCTAGGCATGATACCTTTTGACATGAAGAAGTCTAGACCTTCTCCAGTAGATTTAATTGCTTCTGCAACTGTGGCAAATCCCCAAGGTTGAGAAAGTTCTACTCCACCTACAAAGTTTGGGATCACATAAGAAGGCCCAAAAATTTCTGCAGAATCAACGATCCTTCTGATCCAAGTGTCTCTACCGATATAAGCTTCTTTTCCAGGACAAATTTTTCGGAATAGTTCAGGTTCCCAGACTTCGTAGTTCGGATGGTAAACTTGGATTCCTGCGTCTTTAAATTTTTTGCAGTCATCATTCTCCCAGGCTTGGGAAACAATCTTGCCCATCCATCTTCCAGGGAACTTCTGCTCAATTGCTTGCGCGTATTCTAAATAAAAATCTATTTCATTTTTCTTTTTAAGAGAAGTGATTACGGAACCGCCAGTGATGGTGTAAACTTTCGCGATCTCGTCTTCTGCATCTATCCAAGACAGAACTTCTAAAATATCTTCGATATCTTTAACGCCTGTATACGGTCTGCCTGCATTTTTCTGTTGTCTATAGTTATGATTGATATCGCAGTACGCGCATTCTTCGTCTTTACCAAAATATTGGCAGTTGCGGAATACAGTTAGGTAGATGAGATATCCCCATTCGATAACAGGTGCGATCTCACCTGGAATTTTTCCGGACTTGGTTTTGTGTCTGTACCATGCAGGCTTAGGTGGGTATTCTAATTTTCCCAAAAATGTTTCGTTTAAATAAAGACCGGGTCTGCCTTCGTCTTTTTCTCCGGCAGGGATACGTTTTACTTTGTAAGGAGAGTTGGGATTATTACGAGTAGAAACAATAGTAGGCAATAAATTGAAATAACCGCCGGTGATTTTGATCTCTTCAGGCGCTTTTGAATCGGTCCCTTCTTTCATATCCGCAAGTGGGATATGGTCGAAGGAGAAGATGAAATAATCCTTGGTCTTATAATCTTCCCCTACTTGAAAAGATTCCGGAAGAAAATGGATCCCCTGTCTAAGAATATCCTGTTTCAGAATTGCTTCGAATGGGATCTGTTTGTATTTTCTTTCCATTTCCTCCAATAAGGCTATGGAAGATTCGGGGCGAAGGGTGCTCGTGCTCATCTTAGCTCCAGACTGGTTTGTGGGTAAGTTTTGGCATCTAGTTTTTGGCTTTTTCATCCTTGACTGAGAGCTTTCAAACTGTATTTTTTCTGCCAGAATGAGACGATTTTGCAATAGGATCTTAGTATTCTTTCTATTTCTGGGACTCTGCCTTTTTATGGGAGAGGGCACCCATCTTCTTGCCAAAACCAAAAAACAAAAACCTAAAAAAGAGAACGGCACAGAATACGTATTTGGTTGGACCCAAATAGCTTCCGGCTTTAAAGAAATCACCGATATACAATTTCATCCTAGCCTTCCCGGAGAGATGTTAGTCTTAGAGAAGAAGGGAAAAATACTTCTCTGGAATTTTACAAACAAACAATCCAAACTCATTGCTGATTTTACAGGAAGTGTAGAGACCAGATCGGAAGAAGGTTTACTGGGTTTTGCATTTCACCCTAAGTTTTCCGAAAATAAGCTCTTCTATATCAATGCAGTTTCAAAAGAAGCGGGGAAGGACCAGACATTCATTCTAGAATTTCTATGGGACGATTCTAAAATTCTTCGCTGGCAAGATCGTAAAAGGATCTTACTTAGAGTGGATCAGCCTTATTCCAATCATAATGCGGGCCAGTTGGCTTTCGGTCCGGATGGAAAATTATATATTGGTTTTGGGGATGGTGGCGCCGGAGGAGACCCATACAAACATGGGCAAAATACTTCTACTTATCTAGGAACTTTGATCCGAATAACACCTAACTTGGATTCCAATGCTCCTCCTTATAAGATTCCGGAAGACAATCCTTTCAAAAATTCGCCAGGCTTCTTGCCTGAGATCTGGGCCTATGGACTTAGAAATCCTTGGAAGTTTTCCTTTGATACAAAAACAGGAGATCTCTATCTGGCAGATGTAGGGCAGGATGATTGGGAAGAAGTAGATCTGGTTCTAAAAGGCAAAAATTATGGATGGAATATAAAAGAAGGATCCTATTGCTTTTTACCTAAAGAGGCCTGCGAAAAACCGGGATTAACCGATCCAATATTGGAATATGATCATGATCTGGGCCGCTCCATCACGGGTGGATACGTCTACAGAGGGAAAAATCTTTCCAAATACTATGGTTGGTACATTTTTGCCGACTTTGTCTCAGGAAAGATCCTCGGATTCTCTACCGAGGCAGAAGGTAAGAAGAAACTAACCGTATTAGGGGATACTCACTACCTAATTAGCACATTTGGCCAAGATTCCACAGGTGAACTGTATTTTGGTGATTTTAGTTCAGGAAATATCTTCCAAATAGGAAAAAAAAATTGAAATAAATTGAAAATCCCAAATCCATAGATGTTAACCCAATATAGATCGGACTGCCTCCACCGTGGTCCAGATTAATCTCGATCAAAGAAGGATAGGGGTATGAATAAAGTCATTTCCGTTGCATCAGCCGTCCTAGTGGTCGGTCTGTTGACATCCGGAGCTTGTAAAAAGCCTGCGGAGAACGCGGATTCCGCGAACGCAAAACAGAGCCAACCATCGGCAATCGTAGTATTTAGCGTAGGGGAAGCAAAAATCCAACACGCTGATTTAACTGAAGACAAAGCTAGTCTTGGAACAGTCCTGAAAGAAGGGGACAAAATTGAAACCAAGGCAAAAGCAAAAGTTGATATCCAATTCTCCGACGGTTCTGCCATTCGTTTGGCTGAAAAGTCCAGCTTGGAATTCTCCGCTCTCGCTTTGAATACCCAAGGAAACACTGACACTAGACTGTCCTTAGTTTCCGGAAAAGTTTTCGCTAAAGTAAATAAAGCAAGCAAAGACGATCAGTTCTCCGTAGTAACTCCGACCGCAATCGCGGGAGTTAGAGGAACTTCTTTCGTCGTGGATCGTACTAAAAACGACAGATCCGTCGTAAAAGTATTAGAAGGATCCGTTGCAGTATCTCCAAGAGTTCGTGCTCTGGAAGGTGCAAGTGCAGAAGAAATTTCTGCGAATGCAGAATTACAAAAGATCAAAGCTTCCCTGGATAAATCTGAAGTTATCTTAGAAAAAGACGAGTCTTCCATAGTAAAAGCTCCTGATAAAAAATTCGGTGAGAAAGAACTTACTAAGCTAGATGCTACTTTGGAGAAAGATATTCCAAAAGCAGTTACTAAACTGAGCGGCTCTGGAGTTTCTAAAACCGAAGAAGAAGAGATCAGAACTATCGTTACTCTGGACAAAGACACTACCGATAAATTAGTAAAACTGAATATCGATCCTAAATCCGGAAAAGTAGACGAAGCTACTAACGCTGCTAATGAAGCTGAGAGAAAGAAAATCGAAGAAGAATTAGCTAAGCGTCAGGCAGACGAGTTGAAAAGATTCAAGAACGTTCTTGTTTCTGCTCCTAAAAACCTGAAAACCAATAAGGATCTTGTAAACTACTACGAGAAACTGGAAAAAATCGTACTGGCTGATGGAAAAACTACCATCATCGGGGCGATTGTAGACCAGCAAGGTAGTACCATGATCGTCCATACCGAAGACGGTATTAAGAAGATCAATCAGGATGATGTAAAAGAAGTTATCTACGACTTCCAAACTAAGTCCGAAAACTAATCCACAGGCTTAAATAGGTGGAAAAACCCCGGGTTGTCCGAAAGGCAGCTCGGGTTTTTCTATTTATGAGACTTATGATGCGGATGAGTATCTAAATAATGATCCCAGAGTTTTAGGATCATATTTGAAATTTCTTCTAGATCCAAAACTAGAACCTTATCTTTATAATTTACTAGCAGTTTACTTTTACCGAATTTTTGGATCTCTCCCCATTCTACTCGGAAGCCGGGGATCAAACTAATGGAATCAAATAGAACGTCTTTGATCTCCATTTTGGAAACATGACCATCTTGTTTGGAAAGATACGATAGAATAGAATGGAAGATGATCTTTTTCATCTCTCCAGTATCCGGGATTTCCGGAAATTTGTCTTTGAGTCTTTTTAATTTTCGAACCACGGCACTTGCTCGTCCGCGTGATAAGAACTTCTGACCAATGGTCCAGAGAATACTGTTCTGAATCCTAGGGCTTTTCCGAATTCTTTCAGATCTTTGAATACTTCAGGACGAATATACTCGCTCACTGGAAGATGTGTTGGAGTTGGTTGCAGATATTGTCCAAGAGTAACCATTTGTACGCCTACGGATCTGAGGTCTTTTAATGTTTGATGGACTTCTTCTAAGGTTTCTCCGAGTCCTAGTATCAATCCACTTTTAGTTAAAAATCCTTTCCCGGATGCGTGCTCCAGAACATCCAAAGATCGTTCGTATTTTTTAGCAGGGGCTACAGTAGGAAATAATCTCTCTACAGTTTCCAGGTTATGATTGAATATGTCCGGCTTGGAAGAATAGACGATCTCTAGATTTTCTTCCCTCATTTTGAAGTCTGGTACTAAAATTTCAATTTTGCATTCGGGCAGTCTTTCTCGGATCAGCTCTACGGTTTTTTTATAATGAGAAGCTCCTCCATCAGATAAATCGTCTCTGTTTACCGATGTGATGACTACATGCTTAAGACCCAAGGCCTTTGCGGATTCTGCCACCCTTAATGGTTCTTCCGGATCTAATGCCAACGGTTTTCCGAAAGCAACATCACAATAGGAACAACGTCTCGTACAGATATCTCCTGCGAGCATATAGGTGGCAGTTTTTCTGGACCAACAATGATTCAGGTTAGGACAAGAAGCGCTTTCGCATACAGTGTTGAGTTTTCCTCCCTCTACAGAATTACGGACTAAATCGACCGGATTTTCCTTTTCACGGAAAGGAAGCCTTACCTTTAACCAATCCGGTTTTTCGGGAGCGGGTTGGTAAGCATTGGATCTGGGCTTCTTTTTGAGAGGATTCACCCTTAAAGCCTCCGCCCGAGTCTCTAAAGAGTCAAGTGTTTTGGGTAGCCGGAAACAGGCGGGTCCATGATTCTGGAGGGATCGGCCAATGCCAGGAGATAGTTTGAGCGAAAATATCGCAAAAGTGAAAAAAGGGGAAAAACCCCAAAAGGAGATCCGAATCAATCGGTTTCTCTCTGACTGCGGTCTTGGTTCGCGCAGAAAGGTCGAAGAATTGGTTCTTTCCGGAAAAGTAAGAGTCAATGGTTCTATTGAAAAGAACCTGAGCACCAGAATTAAAGTAGGTTTGGACTCTGTTCAGGTAGGAAATAAAAAATTAGAACCGCCTACGGAAGCTATATTCTTGGCATTAAATAAACCGAAAGGTTTTCTTTGCTCTCATAGCGATCGTTTTCATTCTAATACAGTTTTTGAATTACTCCCTAAAAAATACGGTAAACTATTTATCGCAGGAAGATTGGACCTGGATTCAAGGGGACTTCTTCTTTTATCAGACCAAGGAAATTTAGTCCAAGAAATTACACATCCATCCGAAGGTTCCGAAAAGGAATACGAAGTAGTCTTGGAAGATGAATTGGATCCAAAGGAAGTGAAGGATAGATTCACTAAGGGATTTATGGATGAGGGCGAATTTTTAAAAGCAGAGAAGGTTACATCCTTAACAAAAGGAGAAGGATCTTCTAAGTTTAGAGTAATCTTAAAACAGGGAAGAAAACGCCAAATCCGTAGGATGTTTTCGATACTCGGTGCTAGAGTGATCGATCTACAAAGAATACGGATCGGAAAACTTTCTTTAGAAAAATTGAAAATCGGAGAAGGTAAGTTTGTCTTACTGGATCCTAAAGTTTGGAGACCATGAATTTTACCAGTTTAGAATTTTTATTTTTTTTCTGCCTAGTATTTCTGGTGTATTGGAATCTTCCGGATCGATGGAAAAAATATTTTCTAATCTTAAGTTCCGCTTTATTCTACACATTCTCCTCATGGAAGTTTTTATTCCATCTGATCCTTGTGGTAAGTATCAATTGGATATTCCTGCGGTTTTTCTTTGCAAAAAAGTGGTTCTTGCCGGTTTCCATAGGATTTAATGTTCTTAATTTAGCTTTTTTTAAATACTTCTATTTTTTCGCAGACCTGGTCGGTATATTCTTAGGAATTCCTGATTTCCAAAATAAGGTCAGTTTGGATGGGATACTTTCCAAGTCTTTGGACTGGGCGGGATTCGAAGTAGTTCTTCCTTTAACCATCAGTTATTATACATTCCAATTTATCTCTCTTCTGGTGGATAAGAAAAAAGGAATGATCACAGAAGAGATCGGGTTTTGGAAACTGACTTCCTATATTTTCCTTTTCCCAGTGATGATCGCAGGTCCTATATTAAGATTTAACGATGTGGCTACCCAGTTCGATTCTCCTAAAATGGAAAAAGAGGATATGGTGGACGGATTATGGTTAGTTGTAATCGGTCTTTTTAAAAAGTCCGTAGTTTCCGTTTTGATGTCAGGATCTATATTTCAAGTATTTGCAGAGACTTCCGCTTTTTCTGGGGCAGCACTTTTAAGCACTGTGTATTTCTTTGCGATCTATCTGTATTTGGATTTTTCAGGACTAACTGATATTGCAAGAGGGATGGGAAAACTTTTAGGATTTACTCTTCCTCAAAACTTCAAGGCTCCATTCTTCTTTAGTGGTTTTGGGGATTTTTGGAGAAGATGGCATTTAACCTTCTCTTTTTGGATCAGAGACTATTTGTACATTCCTCTAGGCGGATCCAGAAGTGGAACCTTTCGCACTTGTTTTAATTATATGTTAGCCTTTGGATTGGGTGGCCTTTGGCATGGAGCCAATTTGAATTATCTTCTTTGGGGAGTTCTAACTGGATTATATCTCTCAATCGAAAGAGTTTTAAAAGATTTAAATATCAAAATATTACCAGAAATCCCGTATGTAAAACAAACGATCACTTATTTGTTCGTTTTAAATATATATAGTATTTCTTGGATTTTATTTTTTACTCCTGATTTTGGATCTGCAGTGGCTGCAGTACAAAGAATATTCGTATGGTCGAATGGAGTAGCTTTCCCGAATATGGAACCTTGTATTTTTGCACTTTTGGTCGCGATCTTATTCCATTCTACGGAAGAATGGCCTGAAAAATTTAAGGTCGGTCTCAAATGGAAGACTGCATTTCTTCCTATTGTATGGATCTTGGTTTTACTCGCCCTACCTAGCGGAAATGCAGATTTCTTTTACGGACAATTCTGAGAAATAGTATGAAAAAGAAATATATCTATCTTCCTTTACTCTTCCTAATCGTTCTATTCTTTGCGGATAAAATTTTTCTTTTGGACTTCTTCCAAACTTCTTTTTACCAGGAAGGAAATCCTGTCTATTATGCCCAAAGAAGACATCTATTCGAAAAATTGCAAAAGGATGAATCTCTTTCCAAAAAGAACTTAGCCCTTGCGTTTGGAGATTCCCGGGCATATCCGTATTCTGTGAAAACTCTCCCTGCATCTATCCAGAATGATTGGGCGGTGTATAATTTTTCAGGTCCGCAGGCGGTTCCTGCTTACGGTTTCTACTGGTTTCGTAAAATTTTAGAATCTGGAATTAAGCCTAAGGTTGCATTTTATGTGGTTAGTCCAGAAGGTTTCGATGATTCCAAGGGGTTATTATACGAACCTTTTTTAAGATTAGGAGCAGACGAAGAGTTCAGAAAAACGTATTGGGACCAATTCTCCACTTCGGACAAATTGGAAATTTTGAAAGAAAAGTTCTTTTCTATCCGAAAGATTAAACCTGGTTTCAAGTTATTCTGGTCTAGGCTTACTTCAAAAAAACTGAAATTATACAAACCGGAACAAAATCATGAAAATTTGATTTTGGAATTAGGAAACGGAGAACAACTTGCTTACGCGAGCGTTAGTAATAATCCTAAAAAATTAGAAAAAGACGCTCTAAGATTAAAAAGTATTTATCTTTCTGGTTTTACTCCAGGCGAGATCGAATATTTTTTTGTGGAAGAATTCCTAAAACTCGGAAAACAGAATGGTGTAAAAACCTATCTCATTTGGCCGAAAGTATACCCCGGATACAGAGCGGGCTATTATGAATTAGGTTTGGAAAAATCCTGGTGGCCCAGAATACAGGAGTTAGCTTCCAAATATGGTGCAACTGCGGCAGATATGAATACTCTCAGTTCCTGCGAATTATACTACGACGGTTCCCACCAAAGTGTACTTTGTATATTAGAACAATCTGAAATTTTAATGAATGATTTTCTTGGGAAGAAGAAACTTCCTTAAGAAAGACAGTCAAGTCAGGCGAAGCCGCAAAGGAAAGAAGAGTCTCAGAGTTTTATTCCCACACAGAGTCACGGAGCCTCAGAGAATGTAAGATCCTTTATGTCTTCGAACCGGAAATTTATAGAAACCGAACAAATAAAAAAGGATACCTAAACTTATAGGTATCCTTTCCATAAGTCACTCTGAGGCTTTGTGCCTCTGTGTGAAAAATTTGCTTAAGTCAGATCACCACTTTAATTTTTTAGCGTCTTCTAAGAATTTTTCCAAACCGATATCGGTGAGTGGGTGTTTGAATAGCTGCTGATAGGCAGAAATCGGCATAGTAGCACAATCTGCTCCACGAAGAGCGGATTCTTTCAAATGCATAGGTCCTCTGATAGAAGCAGCCAAGATCTTAGTCTCATAACCGTAGTTATCATAGATTTCTCTGATCTCGGAAATCAGTTCCATTCCATCCCAAGAAGTGTCATCTACACGACCGATAAAAGGAGAAATATAAGTAGCTCCTGCTTTCGCAGCGAGAAGGGCCTGAGGAGCGGAAAAACAAAGAGTTACATTTGTAGGAATTCCTTTCTCAGTAAGTTTTACTACGGTTTTTAATCCTTCCGGAATAAGAGGAACCTTGATGACGACGTTCGGAGCGATCTTTACTAATTCGTCCGCTTCTTTCAGCATATCCTCGTGTTTGATTGCGATCACTTCTGCACTCACAGGGCCTGGCACAATCGCACAGATCTCTTTGATCACTTCTTTAAAATTACGGCCCGATTTAGCAATGAGAGATGGGTTTGTAGTAACTCCGTCCAAAAGACCGTAGGACGCGATCTCCTTGATCTCGTCCACATTGGCTGTATCTAAATATAATTCCACGGTTTGCTCCGAAAGATTTTGAATCTCTCTGGATAGTGGTGGCCTCAAGCGCCCTTGGTCAAGGATTTCTTACGGGATTAGATCTCTTAAAGTTTTGATTTCTTCTGCGGAGAAGAACTCTTTGTATTCTTTTTCGATCTGCGCTTTTACCTTGGAGCTGAAATAATCCACTCTTCTGGTAAAAGGTTGTTTTTTATAAGCTTCCTTCCATTGGACAATGAATCCACCAGCGGGAGGTGCCTGTCTTTCGTCGGTTAATTCCCAAATTACAGCACCCCCGATCTTCTTATCATCCAGGGTTTCTTTTTTAGGTTTTCCATACTTGTTTTCCAGTTTGGATTGTACGTCTTTTCCTGGAAGATAACGGAAGGAAACTCCAACAGAGAATAATTTACCGGGTTCTAAATGTTCATCTTCATCAGGGGAAGTTTCTTTTTCCGGACGAGGTTGGTTCTTATCTTTCGGACGGGAATCCAGGACCAATTTAGGAGTGGAATAAAAACGGTATAAATAGAAAATCCCATTTCTTCTTACGAGTAAGGACTTCTCCTTATCTTCATGGACCACTTCTATCTTTTCATCGCTCTGTGGATTAGCAGCTAAGGACAAAAACTTATCCCGCACTTGCCCATAGGATGCTTCCCAAGAGACTTCTGCAAATCCGTCTAAGGTTGGTTTGGAGCCGTTATTTCTGGAATTATCTCCCGGAAACTGAGAAAATACGGAACTCCAAGGAAGGAGTAGGGAGAATAAGAACAGGAAGATGGATTGCCCTTTCATACTCTTTACACTATCGGCAGAAAACCGAACAAGAATTAGGAATCTTCCCCCAAATCCTCCACCTCTTCTTCCTCTCTGTCCACACGAATTCCCCCGAATTTCACCTTCCCATTCCATCTTAAGATAAGAAGGGCCATTAGGATCAATACATTCGGAAGAACGAATAAAAAGGAAATTTCATGGTAGAGGCCATAAACCGCCAGATTTGAAGCGATTACTGAAATAAAGATCCCTGAAAGTAGGGGAATTTCTTGGTTAAGTAGTCTTGCTAAAAAAGATCCGCTATTTCTCGAAATCCTAGCCGCTCTTAAAATTTCGGAAGAAATAAAAGAGTAAAACGCAAGCACAAGTACCGGCATGATAAAGGACAGAAAGAAATAATTTCCAAAAGAATCCGTATAATGTGGAGAACCGATTAAGCCCCCGGTTAAAGTCCAGACATAAGCAAAAAATGCGGAGAGTCCGAATGCGAGAAGTCCATATTGTAAACTTCCCGCGGATTCAAAAATGGAAACGATCTTAGAAGGAATAATTCTCGCCCAATCCGTAAGTTCCTGTTTTTCGAAAGTATCCTTTCCGCTCAAATGTAGGAGCCCGAAATAATAGTCTCCTAGGGAAACGACTACTAACGTGATAACTAAATAGATCAGGTAGAGAAAAAATTCCATCTTAATGCCTAAAATGCCTCATGCCAGTGAACACCATGATCAAGCCATGCTCGTCGGCTGCTTTGATCACTTCTTCGTCCCGGATAGAACCTCCGGGTTGGATGATTGCTTTTGCTCCTACTTTAGCGATCGCATCTATTCCATCTCTGAATGGGAAAAATGCATCACTCGCCACATAAGAACCTACAACAGAAAGTCCAACGTTTAGAGCCTTGGTCGCACCTAATTGAACTGAATCCACTCTGGACATTTGTCCTGCGCCAATTCCTAAAGTAGCGTTCTCTTCCGTATAGACGATCGCGTTTGACTTGATAAATTTTACGGTAGACCAAGCGAACATCAGACCTCGGATATCTTCCTCGGTAGGTTGTTTTTTAGAAACGATCTTTAGATCTTTTTCGGTGATGGTGGCGTAGTCTCTATCTTGTAGAAGAATTCCGTGATGGATCGGTCTTAGATCCATTTCATCCAATGCTTCTTGGAAATTTTGGATCTCGATCAGACGAACATTCGGCTTTTTAGAGAAATATTCCAGAGCGGCAGGCTCGAATTTTTGAGCGATCACACCTTCTACAAATGTTTCTCCGATGAGAACAGCAAGTTCTCCAGTGACAGTTCCTTTGATCCCGATAATCCCACCGAATGCAGAAATAGGATCCGTTCTTTTTGCCAGGCGGAATGCTTCTAATGTATCATCAGCATAAGCGATCCCGCAAGGATTCAAATGTTTGATGATACAAACAGTATTATCAGGAAGAAGTGCCGAGATATGGAATGCCGCATCAAAATCTAACATATTATTAAAAGATAATTCTTTTCCTTGGAGAGGAGAGAATTCACTTTTGGTGAACAAAGGCTCGTAGAAAGCGGCTCCCTGGTGAGGGTTTTCTCCGTATCTGAGTTTTTGTTTTTTAGTAAAGGAAAGATTTAAAATGTCTGGGAACTTCTCCCCGGCAAGTTTGTTGAACCAAGAAGAGATTGCAGTATCATACATTGCAGTATGAGAGAATGCTTTTCTCATAAGAAGGAAAGAAGTGTCCGCGTCCACGGAACCGTCGTTAACCTTCATGGATTCTTCTACGGTTTTATAATCGTTCGGATCCGTTACTACTACAGTGTGTCTATAGTTCTTACTAGCGGAACGGATCATAGAAGGTCCGCCAATATCGATATTTTCTATTGCTTCGTCCAGATGAACACCAGGTTTGGAAACGGTCTGCACGAATGGATATAAATTCACAACTACCAGATCGATCTTCGGAATTTTTAATTCTTCCATCTTTTGTTTGTGTTCCGGTTTGGAGATTACTCCCAAGAGCCCGCCATGAACCTTAGGGTGGAGAGTTTTTACTCTTCCGTCCAAAATTTCCGGAAATCCGGTATAATCGTCTATCGCAATGGCTTTGATTCCGTTTTCGGAAAGTGTTTTGAGGGTCCCGCCGGTGGAAATAATTTCCACTCCTTTGGATTCCAGGTACTTAGCAAATCCGATAAGTCCTGTTTTGTCGCTAACTGAAATAAGGGCACGAGTGATTTTGATCATGCTAGAGGATTGAGACCTTCCTGTCTTTAATGAGGAGCCGATCTTCGCAGAAATGTTTAACCGCGAGGGGCAGGATTTTATGTTCCTCTTTGAGAATGGCAAGAGTCAATTCTCTTTCGGTCATTCCTTCCTCGATTTTAATAACTCCTTGCAAAATGATGGGACCCGAATCCACACCCTCGTCCACAAAATGGGCAGTGCAACCAGCGATTTTCACTCCATAATCGAATGCCTGTTTTTGAGCATGTAGACCGGTAAAGGAAGGGAGCAGAGAAGGATGTATATTGATGATCCGGTTCCGAAAGGCTCGAATAATTTCCGGTTTTAGAATTCTCATGTACCCGCAGGCAACGATTAGATCTGGGGAGATCTCTTCCAGGGTTCGGAGAAGGTCCAGATGATATTCTTCTTTTTTGGAATATGACTTCCAGTCTAGGATCTTGGTGGGGACATTATGGCGGGCAGCGATCTGGATAGAAGGCGCCTCCGGGTTATCTGTGATTAAAAATGCGGGATTTGCAGGGATTTTTCCCTTTTGGATCACCTGAAGGACAGCTTCCAGGTTGCTCCCCCGCCCAGAGGCCAAAAAGACAAGCTTTTTTCTGGGTTTGGGAATCAGACTTGCCAAGAATTTTCGCATCCGATACGCTAAGAATTACCAGTCCACGTTAAGGCGGTCCGGAATTTTGTCGAAAAGTATTTCAGGAGAGACACATGTCACTTGCTAGAAAATCGACGGCGTCCGTCGAACAGTATAAATCCAATGAAATTTCTACTGTGAGTCAGGGCCGACTTATCGTGATGTTATATGAAGGGGCAATTCGCTTCCTGAACGTTGCCATCGAGAATAATACACCCCGCAAGTACGACGTGGTGAATAATCATATCCTAAAAGCCCAAGAGATTGTCACCGAGCTGATGCTTGCCCTGAATATGGAAAATGGGGGAGAGGTTGCAAATAACCTACTTGGTATTTACGTTTATATTAAAAAGCGCTTACTAGAAGCTAATATGAAGAAGGATAGCGAGATCCTTTCCGAAATTATCAAATATCTGGAAGATCTAAAACTTGCTTGGGAAGAAATTGAGAAGAAAGAAAAAGCTTCTTCCGTAGTTCCATTACCAACTGCCGGTTCCAGAGGAACAGGCCTCTCCCTCCAAGGTTAATTCATCTATGGCGGCGAGGGATTCTAAAAGTCTAAATTCTATGGAAGAAAAACTTTCCTCACTCTATGAGGACAAGATTCAATTTTTGGACAAACTGATAGAACTCCAAAAACGCCAGTTGCAAATTTTGGGTTTTGGAGACGGAGAAGGTACCGCCAAACTAGAACTCCAAAATTCCGATCTAGTCGAAAAAATGAAACGACTAGACCGCAAGATCGAACAATTAGAAGAATCTTCTCCTCAAACACTGGAAATTATTCGACTCTCCGATACGATCTTCCAAAAATTGGAGGAGTCCAGGGATTTGAATTCCCAAGTAGGGGAAAAGATGGAGATCATTCTGCAGGAATACCGCAAAGAGTTGAATATGGTACAATCCAAGATCCAACTCAAAAAATTCCTAGCTCATAGGAAATTGGGTTGGAAGACGGGGACCTGCTAAGCCGTGCCCTGGACTTTTACGGACTTCCTAAAAAATTCGACGCAAATCTAGTCCGGAGTAGATTCCGAGAACTTTCACGTAAGTATCATCCTGATTCCGGAGAATATGAAACGGATCTTTTGTTCAAAGAGCTTGTACAGCTCAGGGATGTTCTTCTATCTTTTCTCGAGACCGAAACTTCTACAATTTTAGAAAATGTTAAAGAAGATCCGGATGGATTCCAGATTTATAAATTAGCCAAACAAAAAGCAGCCAAGGCTATCGAAAAATATTTTCAATTCACCGAAGGAAATCCTGTATTTCTAAAAAAAGAAGACAATCCTGCACTTTTACGTTTAAGAGAAGAATTAGAAACGGCTAAAGAAGAATTGGAAGAATTTTTGGAAAAATTTCCAAAAAGTATCTGGAAAGAAGATACGGAAACAACTCTTAAAAAAATAAAAGTTTGGTTTAAAGATTAAGGAACTTGTAATGTATTTGAAGGCATGGAGAATACATAGATGTCTTTGGTACCACTATTCAGATCCAAAGAGATCACAGAAGATCTAAGAGTTACGTAATCTCCGGAATTTAAAGTAGCCACAATTTTACAGACCCGATTTGTGTTTTCTCCAGGACCCGGAACTGCAAGAGGACCTGCGGTTGGATTTACTTCTATAGAATATTCTTTTGGTTGGTTCGGAAGTAGATTCAGAGGAAGTTCACATCCTTTGCCTGAAGAAAAATCGGAAGGATTTCTGGATGCATCTGCAGTACTTCCCGTATACAAAGTATATCCGTTAAAAAATGCTTCCGGATTTCCTGCTCTTAGCCTAAGTTCGTATACTCCAGTCCCAATCAAAGTGATCCCTACCAAAGTAGGTGGAGTGCTGACGATTCGATTCGTTGAATAATTATAACAAGAGAATAAGGAAAGAATTAGAAGTGAGTGAGGAAAGAATTTGGACATTCTCCCAGATAAAAAAAGATTCATTTAGATGCGTATATAATCCGCCCAGCCGAATTTTTCGACCAATTGGGTGGATACTGAAAATTGTGGAAAACGTCTCTTGTTTGTCGACCGATTTTCAGGAATCTCCCACTTGAGTTCTTGTAGAAGTTTGTTTCCTTTTCTGGTATTACAGTCTCTGCAGGCTGTGACCAGGTTTTCCCAGGTATGATATTCTTTCGGTTTTTTTTCCCTGGGAATCTCTTCCCAACGACTTTTGGGGATCACATGATCCAAAGTGAGCTTAGAAGAAGGAAGTTTACGCCTGCAATAGACACATTCGTGATCATCTCTTAAGAAAATATTTTCTCTAGAGAGTTTATGCTTACGTTTAGGAACTTTATAATAGTCTGTGAGTAAAATAATTCTAGGAGTAGTAAACCGAAGTTTCTCAGACCTGATAAATAGGTCTTTTTCGTCTCGAATGAGTTCTGCTTTTCTTAGAATTAGAAGGATAACGGCGTCTTTAACGGTTCGGATCGCAACCGGGACATAGGTCGCGTTCAGCACCAACACAGGTTGGGTAAGAACATCCATATCTAACCAAACAGTATAGATTCATAAAATTATGTCGAGTAAAAGTATTATTTCCCTGAACGTTTCTTTTTAATCGTAAAATATAGAACTAGGACTAATACAAGGATTCCTAATAATGCAAAGACAGTAATTTGGCCTTGGTGGACTAAATTGCTGAGCTGGTCTAAATTTTTTGCGCCATAATGGCCAAGATAGACCCAGATCGGAACGGAAATCGCCGCAGCGAACATATCCAAAAACAAAAATCTGAAAAAAGAAATTCGGTCAGAAGTCCCTGCCGTTAGATAGATAGGCATCCTTAGACCAGGCATAAACCTTGCCATGAATACAACCCAGTTTCCGTATTGGGAAAACTTCTCCTGTACTTTGGAAAATCTTTCCGGAGTTAAAAATTTAGCGATGAAAGGAATTCGTAATACTTTCTCTCCGAAAATCCTTCCGAGTAAAAAAACGGAACCGTCTCCTACGAGAACCCCGGCCATTCCCACACCGAACATTACATGTTCGTTTGCGTATCCTAAACCTGCCAAAACCCCTCCGGAAACCAGGGAGATATCCTCAGGAATTGGAAGACCAAAACCGCAGAGAATCAGGGTGGAGAAAACTGCTAAGTAAGCGAACTCATTCCCAAAGCGGGAAAAAAAATTTACTAAATCCGGGATATTAACTAGATCCATGAATGCTTCTATCTGTCCGAGTAGAATTCCACCAGTGAAACTTATCCGAGGCAAATGGGAACCGAAAAACTAGATTTGTTTGGCTTGCTTTTGGTCTTTTTAGGTTCCAAATTGGTTCCAGGTGCAGAAAGACCGAAACCAAATCATCCAAACCGAAAATTCTTTACTAGCCGGTTATGCAGTATTGCAGGACGAAACCGGCGGAAGAGAATATAAGGAAGAAGAACACCCGTACCGTATTCCTTTTCAAAGAGATAGAGATAGGGTAGTTCATTCTAGTGCATTCAAAAGATTACAGTATAAGACCCAAGTTTTTGTTTATTCAGTAGGCGAAAATTATCGTAATCGTCTCACTCATACTTTGGAAGTTGCTGGAATTTCCAGGACGATCGCTTCCGCATTAGGACTCAACTCTTTACTGACGGAAACAATCGCGCTCGCACATGATCTGGGGCATACACCTTTCGGACATGCAGGCCAAGATATGCTTTCGGATTTAATGGGAGAATTCGGTGGGTTCGAACATAATAAACAATCAGTTCGTATAGTTACTATATTAGAAACACGTTATCCGGAATTCCCTGGACTCAATCTTTCCAAAGAAACCCTAAAAGGTATGATGAAACATGGGGCGGAATACGGAGGCTCCAATCTAGGAAAGGAAAGAAAGGACGAAGGCCCGAGTTTGGAAGCTCAATGTGCGGATGTTGCAGACGAGATCGCATACACAAGTCATGATATAGATGACGGTTTAGAAATGGGTTATCTAAAAGTGGAAGATCTAAGATCACTTTCTCTTTGGGCAGAAACTTCAGAAATGGTAAAAGGTAAGTTCCCGAAACTGGATGGGAAAGTATTTGTTCGAACTGTGATCCGAGAACTGACCAATAGTATGGTCTCTAGTATGATACAGACCATTGAATCCAGGATCTCCGACTGGAAAATCCGGGATCGTTCCGATCTGAATACTGCCTACCAAGAAGGTAAAAGGATTGCCACTTATGAACCTTCCTATGGGGAGAAGGTCCGGGAACTAAAATCTTTTCTTTATAAAACTTTATACAGACATCCTTCCGTGGTAGTCACAAGCGACCGGGGAAGAGATATTATTGAAACATTATTTTTTCATTTTAGAAAACAACCTGATTCCATTCCGGAAACCTACAAGAGAAGGATAGAAAAAGAAGGTTTGGAAAGATGTGTATGCGACTATGTAGCCGGAATGACCGACAGATACGCAGAAGAGATGGCTTCCAGCCTAAGAAAGTGAGCGTATCCTAAAAACCGTTATAATTCCTGGAGTAAACTCTTTGCCTTCCCCTCCGCTTGCACATCCTGTGCAAACCTCCGGGTCGCTTCGCCATCCTGGCTTCGCTCTCAGGCAAAAAGTTCACTCCAGGTTATTTTAATGTGATTTAGATTACTTTCTTATCGAATAGAAAGAACAGTTTCTTCCAATGCGATCAGCAAAGAATCTACTTCTTCTTCCGTTGTGTATAAGCCGGTGGATATCCGGATTGCTCTAAGAGCTTCTTCTTGAGTATAACCCATTGCTAATAAAGAAGGTGCTGCTTCTCTGGATCTGGATTTGCAAGAAGATCCTGTGGAAACTGCAAATCCTTTCTCTTCCATTCCCATCATAAAAAAGTCTAGATCGTCCAAGGGAAGTAATGCGAATGTAGTGGAAAAAAGTCTGGGCGAATTCTCCGCTACTATTTGCGCTCCTAAACTTTTGAGCTTGGATTCTATCTTATTTCTATAATATTCCAGTCTTTTATTCTTATTCTCCATTTCTGCAAATTGTATTTTTGCAGCTTCTGCCAAAGCCAAGATGGAGGGAGAATTTTCGGTACCGGCCCTATGTCCATTCTCCTGGTTTCCCCCTTGGAATACCCCACCTTCCGGTAGATGTTTTGGATCGAACCATAAAACGGAAGAACCTAAACCTCCGCCGATTTTATGACCGGAGAATGTAAATCCATTCAGAACGGAAAAAGGTACAGGAATTTTGGAGAAGGATTGAATCAGATCCGAATAAAATGGCATTCCGTATTTTGCTGAAATTTCAGCTAATTCCTCGATCGGTTGGATCACTCCAGTTTCGTTGCCGGCATGAAGGACAAATACAGGTCCCGGCTCATTTTTCAGATTGGTTTCTAATTCTGAAAGAGATACAAGTCCTGATTTATCAGCGCCTAATGTTTTATAAGGAACTCCTAAACTTCTAAAAGAGGAATACATGGCAGCATGTTCGAAAGGAGAAACATAAGCTGTCGTTTTTATAAATTGTTTTGCGAAGTATATTAGAGAATAATCCGCTTCCGTTCCGGAAGATACGAATACGAATCCTTTCGGATCTTTTCCTGTGAGTTTTGCTAAAACTTTTCTAGCTTCTTCAATTTTTCCCTGTCTGGCTAAGGAAAATCGGGTCGGTCCGGAAGGATTAAAAAAGTCTTCCTCGTATTCTTCTAAGATTTTATTTAATAAACCTGGAATAGGAGGATGGGTGGCATTATAATCGAAGTATTTAATTCTTTTCATCGAAAATATCGTCTGCTTCTTCGTATCTTCCTTTTCGACGAAGTGTGTACTGCAATAGTTTCTTTTTATCTTCGATCAGATCTTCGTAGCCTGATTTATCGTTTCTATAATTCGGATCCACGGTATAAACTTCGGTATCCAAGGCATCCAATTCTTTCAAGGCCTTATCAAAATCGGATTCGTACAATAAACATCTTACTCTCATAAGTTTTGCCTGAAATCTGACGCCTAGATCCGTCGCAGAAGACTGATAGACTGCCTCGAACATATCCTTTGCTTTTTTTCTATAATTGGAGTCTCTATCTCCCAATTTATAGAATAGCTGCGCATTTCGGTTTAGGTTAGAATAAAATACTTTTGTTCCTTCCGTGTCGGTTGCTTCGCAAGGAATCGCAGCGATTGCACTTGCACCCCAATACTTCGCCTCGGCAGGGATGGTTCTTTTAGAACAGGAAAAATACAAAACCCTTGTGAATAAGGAAACGGATTCTTCGGGAGAAAGAGAAGGATGGGATTCATCGGTTCTAAGTCTAAGTAACTCCAATGTTTTTAATAGAAGTGTTTTATACTTATTCGCAGTTAATGTAGTCGTATCCGGATAATCTTCGGAGAATACTATCGGAGAAGATTGGGACTCTGTGATCTTTTTCCAGATACGGATATCTTTCGGAAGATCTTCCGTTATATTCTCCTCTTCTTCTTTATTACAGCTGAAACTGAAAAAATTCAAAATACGTTTCCACCAGGGAATGGAAATCGGTTTTACTTCTTTCAATTTTTCGAATACGAGTTCTTCTATCCTTTGGATTGCTTGGAAATGTGCAAGTATCGCTTCTTCTGGACGGCAAGAAGCAAAAGAAGAAATTCGGATCTTCTCTAAAAGACTTTTACCTGAAATCTCAGGTTTGTCTTTTCCTAATATTGCCTGACTAGGAGGAGAATTGTATCCATCGAAAGGATTATAGTTTAAGGCTCTTTTATAATAATCTAAAGCTTCCAGAGGAATTTGGTAGAATTCTTTCCAATATTCGAACGGATCCACAGGTTTCTCTCCCGTGGAAAATTTGGTCTCGCTAGGATTTGCGAGTCTTTCGATAGTCCAGCCTTGGTGTTTTGCTTCCATCCAGCTTGGGATCCTGAAAATATCTCCGCTACCTTCTTTTCCTATTCTATAGGCTCGGACACAGGCTCTGGACAATTGGTCTGTTCTAAGATAATGTTCGATCTGTCTGTATTCTACTTTTTCAGATAATAGATCGTCTCCCTTGGACTGCAATTTTGCGGAAAGGGAAGGATTTAAAACGGGAGGTTCCAACCAAAGTGCAAAGGAGCGCAAAATCTGGAATCTCCTGGGATAGATATAGATCGCTGCCAGGGTCCAAATCAACAGAAGTGTTAAGAATAACTTTTTCTTTTCTTTTAGAATGCTGAACAATTTCTTTCCTTAAGTTCCGGAAAATTCGTTAGACGAATAGAGTCCCTCGCTTGAGAGTAGAGAGAGTGAAGATTTCGCTTTTTTCGATTCCAAACCCTATACAAGTCCGGGGATTATGAAACACGCAAGCATTATTCCGATTCTTCTGGTATCCGTTCTGGATGCGAGTTCCCTATTTGCTTCTCCTCAAAATACAGACTCCGTTTTTGTATGTAGAGACACCGATTCATCTGGGCGTGGTAGAGCTGTTTGGCCGGCCTATTATTATTCTCTCGGTTTAGAGAGTTTAAATAAGGCTAGAAATTCGGAAGGAAGAGAAAGAACAGAAGAGATTATAGAAGCAGTTCGAAACTTCCAAGATTATATCCGTTGCTCCGAATCTGTAGGAGTTCCTGTTTCCGCGGTCTTTCGCTGGAATAAAGCATTGGCCCATTATTATTTAGGCCAATGGAAAGATGCAGTTTCCGAATTGGATCTCGCCGAAAAGTCGGATCCGAATTTTAGAGAATCTTATATTTTAAAAGGAACCATTCTTTTGAACAGCGGAGAATATGAAAAGGCCGCGACTTATTTAGAAACTCATTTGAGTAAGTTCTCGGAAGATCCTGATTTTTATTATTTATTAAGTTCTGCAGAACTTGCGCTGAAGAATGACGCAAAATCCGTATTGTATCTAAGCTCTCTCAGAGATCTGATCAAACAAAAAGATTCCAATCCGAAATATCCTGAATTTGTATATTTATCTTTGGGAAAAACATACTTCGCTTTAGGCCAGAATACTAAGGCGCTCTTTTATATTTCCGGCTATCTGGAGATGAGACCTGAGAACTGGGAGATACGATTTTTACTCGCAAAAATTTTGGACCAATTAGGAAAGTTTTCCCAAGCAAAAAAACAACTACAAAAAATTCTGCAAGAGATTCAGGGAAATTCTTCCGTGGAGTTGATGCTTGGAGAGATGTATTTTATCGAAAGTAGATCTATGGCGGCGGGTTATTTCGAGGATCTCAAGAAAAAAGGGAAACTTAATAAGGACGGGGTTTTATTCGGGCTATATTCCGTTCTGAATTCCAAATATTCAGATGCGAGGCGTATTCTTTTTCCTTTAAAGGAAAGATTTCCTAAAAGATTGTCCATTCGACTCGGGGTCTTGGAAATCCAAAAAAGAGATCCAAATATTAATAAAAAAGAATATATTAAAGAATTGGTAGAGGTTGCCTCCATCGCACTGCAATCCCAGTTGACCACACTTGCGGAAACGTTACTTCTCGAATCTATCAAGATCACGGAAGAAGAAAAACTAGATAAAAGAATTCTTGCGGAACAATATGACTTCCTGGCTGGGGTATATGAACAATCCGGCTCCGTATTCAGATCCATCATTTCCGTTCGTAAGGCGATCCAATTTACTTCTTCCCCGGAAGATTCTAAAAAATACGAATTACATTTGGCATTTTTGCTAAGAGGAAATCCTCCGGGAAAAATCCAAGAATCGGAAGAAATCATCCAGAACATTTTAAAAAATGATCCGAACAATCATTACGCGTATTATCTTTTAGGGATCGTTCTATTCCAATCCGAAAAGTTGGAAGAAAGTAGGGGAGCATTCGAACAAGCAATCCGCTTGGAGCCGAAATCATCCGTGTATCATTTTTATAGGGCGTCTACTTTAGAAAAACTAGGAAGGCTTCCTGAGATGGAAGCGGACCTTCGCAAGTCCATGGAGTTGGATCCTGAAAATCCCATTGCTTATAATTATCTAGGGTATCATTATTCCGAAAAAGGAATTCGTTTGGATGAGGCTTTAGATCTGATCCGAAAAGCGGTCGAGCTTGCTCCTGACAACGAGGCTTATCAGGATAGTTTAGGTTGGATCTATTATAAAAAGGGAAGAGTGGACGAGGCTCTTTTACATTTGAATCTCGCCTTCCAAATTTTGCAGGATAGAAATGAATATGATCCTACTATCTGCGAACATTTGGGAGATGTTCATCATGAAAGAAGAGAATTTGCCGATGCCAGAAGATTCTGGGAAAAATCGGAAACCCTTTTTCAAAAGAAGGAAGACAAACTTCGAATTCGGGAAAAATTGGAGAGGTTAAGAACAAATCCGGTCTTAAATAAATCGTAGAGACCGGGAGGGACCTGTTTTGAAAGCAAACCATTTACGCCGGATCTTTATATTCGGATCATTTTTTTGTTTTATTCTATTTTTCCAATGCTGTGTGACCACGGATATTGAAGAGATAAATTTTCGTCAAAAAGGAAAGATCAAATTTTGGAGCGCCAAATCCAAGGAAGGTTCCAAATATTTAGACCTACTTCGTAAATTAGAAGAATCGAATACCTCTTATACGGGAGAATTCGATATACGTATCCAGAATTTTTTCCCCAAGAAGGATGTATTCTCCTTAGCCGGAAAGATCTTCTATGATAGGCCGACCGGTAAAATGCAGATAGAACTGACCGATAAACTTTTCGGGATCAGCGTTTCTAAAGTATTTAGCGATGGGCAGACGATCCGGATCAAAACCGTTTCCGTGGACAAGATTCACGAGCAAACAATGGATGATATTATACTTTCCGATCCGAGTACCGGAAAACAAACAGTAGTTCCTTTTCCCGTTATCTATTATCTTCTGTCCAATCGAAATGCAGAATTGTTCAAACCACAATGGACGCTCGTTCAGCCGACTGACGGAATTGTTCTCGTCAGAAAACCGGGAGAAGAATGGACTTACTACACGGGAGAAAATGGGATCCGTTCCGTAGAATGGGATTCGAGCGGTAAGAATGTAAAGGCAGTAACAAGTGTTCAGGGAGAAGTGGATTTTCCCCCGAAGACCACGATCACTCGAATCGTATCAAGAGCAGACGGTGCGGACCAGAATCGTATCGAGATTAAAATGAAAAAAGTATCCCGCACTGATAAATTGAACCAAGTAGTGTTCGGATTTTAATATTAAGGAAATCGAATATGTTAGACGTAGAAAAAAACGGCCATATTTTAGAACTGTATATCAAAACAAATGAGACAAATTCTTTGGGTAGGGAATTTTTCCGTAAATTTAGAGATGTTTTAGAACAAGCGGAAAACGACAGATCCGTAAAATCCATTCTTCTATCAGGAAGAAATGATAAGTTTTTTTCAAACGGATTCGATCCTGAAATTTTCGTAGGTAAAAACCTAGAAGAAATTAAAGAAGTTTTAAGAGAGGCACTCGGTGCTTGCGGAAGAGTTTTATTCTCTCCTAAACCTGTGGTTTGTGCTATGAATGGCCACTCAATGGGAGTGGGAGCAGTCATCGCTATATTCTCTGATTACAGAATTCTCGTAGAGAAAAAAGGAAGATTAGGTTTTCCTGAATCATTGATCGGTATCAATTTCCCGTCTACTGCGGGAACGGTTCTGAAAGATCTAGTCGGAATGAAAACCGCAAGAGACTTATTGTATAGCGGCAGAGGTCTCAAAGCAGACGAGGCAGTTCAAGTTGGACTCGTGGAAGAGTCGGCTAGTCCTGAAGAAGTAATCCTGAAAGCTAGAAAATGGTGTTCTCAATTCCAAGACATGGCAATGGAATCTGTGGTGGGAGTGAAGATCGCCCTTAGAGATTCTCAACGTTTGCTTGCAGATACATTAGAAAAAAGAGATGTGGATCTTCTTGCACAAGCAATTGCTAGTTCTAATGGACAAGAAGGGATGAAATCGATCCAGGAAAGAAGACGTCCAGTCTTTACCTGAGTTGATGATTTATTTGCCTGGGATTTCTCCCAGGCTTATTTACCTTTAAGAATGGAATAATTTTCCAGGATTCATAATTTCTTTTTGGTCCAGAACTTTTTTAAGGCCATTTAATGCCTCTACACCAGGTTTACCTAAACTAGATTCGTACCATTTTTTATGATCGAAACCGACTCCATGGTGGTGGCTGATCGGAGCCTTAAAAGAAGTAAATGTATCCGAAACAGACTTCTTCATTTTAAACCATTGTTCTTCCGGTTTTTTCGAATCCATCGGGAATAAGATCGTATAATACAAACATGCTCCCTCATGATAACTATGGGATAAATGGCACATTGCGATAGAACCTGGGATAGAATTTTGTAAGGACTCAATTCCCGCTTTATGTAGATCTTCCAGTTTATCGTATGTGCTGGAAGTTTCCATTGTATCCACTCCCATTCCGTACTGCATTACATGATTCCGAAGGAAAGGCATATTGTATCTACTATGGATCCAATTCTGTCCCAGTTTTTCTCCGGCAAAGATCGCTCCGCCTTTTTTCCAAAGTTTTTTAAGACCTTCAAAGGAATGATCTACTTCTTGTCTGGATCCGTCCAGCCCTACTAAAACAACACATTTATTCTCTCCGATCCCTACAGATTTCAGATAAGAGTTTTGGAGGAATTTTTTGAATTTGCGGATTGGTGTATTCTTTTTTCCTAATTCGCCCAGATACTCGTAAAGTCTAGTTTCGTTTGCATCCGAAAGCCTCATCATAGAAGTTTTGATCTCTTCTTGGTTCGCTTTTCTGATAAAATTGATGGAAGAAAGCAGATCGGAAAATACCAAACCGAAATATTTTCTAGTCTCAGGGATCTTGTGGATCTTGATCGTAACTTCTGAAATAATTCCTAAAAGACCTTCGCTACCTGCGATGATTTGATTCCAATCTGGACCGATAGAAGCAGCGGGAGCTCTTAATGTTTCGACAGTCCCGTTCGGGCTAATAAGTTTTACGGAACTTAGGATCTCTTCGATTTTTCCGTATCGATTGGATTGTTGTCCCGCACTTCTCGCAGCAACCCATCCACCTAATGTGGAATATTCGAAAGATTGAGGAAAATGACCTAAGGTATATCCTTTTAAGTTTAACCCGTATTCTAATTTAGGCCCATAGATTCCCGCTTGGAAAGTTGCGGTCATGCTAATTGGATCGAAGGATACTAATTCTTTCATCTCTGTCATGTCCAAAGAAAGAACTGCTTTTTGTCCTTTTCCTTTTAATACTTCCACACCTCCGACTACAGAAGATCCTCCGCCAAAAGGAATGATTGTGATCTTGTTTTTAGAGCAATATTCTAAAATCTTAATGATCTCCGAATCCTTTTTCGGATAGATCACTCCATCTACGAAAGACTTAAGAGTATTAAAATGAAGTCTGAGAACATCGTAGTAACTACGACCCGCAGAATGGAAAATTCTTTCGTATCTATCTGTTTTAAGATTATTTTTACCTACGAGTGCACTTAGGTTTTTGATATCATTCGGGCTCAATTTACCATTAGGAAGTTTGATATTTTCCAAAGAAACCGCAGGAGTTTCACGAATAGAGTCTAACTTAAATTCTCTTTGGAGAAGTTTGAGTATTTCAGGCATCTGCGCCTTTCTACCGAAGTCCTGATCGTTTGCACCCCAGGCATTCCATCTAAGATTGGATCTGGAATAGTCGATTTTTGAATTGAGCTCGTGGTAGAACATGGGGGGCTTATCTCCGATTAATTAAAAACGTTTCCAATAAATACGAATCTTTCCAGAGGGCAAGGTAAAAAGGATATTTGATATCGATCAAATATCACATGTAAGATCTCCTAGATCCGAATTCCACATAAGGTTTTAAAGACGTTTTCTTAATTCTGCTATCTTTGGATCATCCGGTGAAAGGACGGAAGCCTCATCCAATAACTTTTTGGCTCTGAATGAATTGCCGAGTAATCTATAAATATCCGACAGGTTGATCAAGTTTTTCAGATGATTCGGAGAACGTACTCTTAACTTCTCTCCGAGTTCCGCTGCTGATCTTAAATATTCAGTATCTTTTTTCTGGGTATAAGCCTTCTTCCAAAGTATAGAAGAATAGAATAGAAGTTCGGTTTCAGAAGGATCCCAGGATAGGGACTTCTCCGCCCATTCTGCCGCTTTTTTGAATTCCGATATTTTGTCGTACCATTTGGAAAGAAGTTTAGCTACCTGAGGAAAATAACGTTCTCCAACTAGACCTGATCTTTTTAAACCTTCTTCCAAAATGTTTATTGCGTCCTTTGTATTTCCTTTTTGGAAAGCGGACTCCGCTTCCGTAATGGATTTTTTGTCTTCCATATACGGGTTTCTGGAAGGATTATAAGAAATAGATAATATACTTAAATCGTCCGAAAGTTTTCCTCTACTAATGAGGGATCTACGGATCGTTTTTAATTCTCCACCGCTTTCTTCCACTGAGGCCAAGAAGATTGTCTCATCCTCGTTCATGACCCTTTTTCCTGAGAAATCCTCTTCTAAGACTAGATCGTCCCGACCGTCGGATCCGCAAAAGATCGTATCTCCAGGAAGCATCCGGAAAGTTTGGACTTGGATCTTGGAGCCGAACATTTCAGAGATCCCTAATTTACGAATATTGGATTCCGATCCTAAAAACATTGCTTTTCCGTCTCTATAAAGAACCGGCCAAGGATGTTCCGCATTGATATAATACATTGCTCCGGTAGAATGTTCTACGATTCCTAAAACCGCGGAGATCAGCATAAATCCGTCGAAAGTTTCGAATACATTTTGTAAGTCTATGAATGCTTCTTTCAACCAACGTTCCGGAGATTTGGATTGTATTTCCGGTGAGAGTCTCGTACGGCTAATAATAGAATTGAATACGGAACCTAATACTAATGCACCACCCGCGCCCTGGATAGATTTTCCCATAGCATCCCCATTGATGAATGCAGTGTAATCCCTGTCTTGGATCTTAACTATGTATGCGCTTAAGAAGTCCCCGCCTAGTTCATAGTCCTTCTCTTTGAAGGAGAATTTTTTGTACTGATCCAGTAGGAATTCCACTTTAACTCCCGAATTTTCGGAATTATCCAGTTTGATCAGAGGGGAAAGGAGTAGGGCTGTTAAAAAATAGTCTCCATCCTGCTTTTCTTTCAAAGCTTGGATTTGTTGCATCTTTTCGGAAATTTCCCGATTACTTTCTTGGATCTTAAATCTACCTACAAAACTTACAAATCGGTATCTTTCCAGAATTATAGAAAATACAAGTGTGAGAATGTATGCGATTCCCAGATTTTGCATGGAATACGAAGCCTGAGGAGTGCTCAAATTAGGAGAATAGATCAAGACAGAGCTGATAAAAGCCAAGATCGATAGAATTAAAAATATATAATATGATTTTTTGGGAAGAGGGACGAATACAATGGTGATCAGAGCGATTTGAAGACCGGATACGTAATTGGGATCGTCCGCTATTCTGCCAGTAAAAAAGGATGTACAAAGTAAAAGATAGGCGATATAGATATATGCCATTTCCAGGCTGTATCTACGTGTGGGAATCTTGAATAATGTATCCAAGAGAAGGAAAATTAAACTTATGAACCCTACTAAGGAAAAGCCGATCCGAAAATAAAATAGTTCGGGAAATTCAGGATGTAATTTTTGGTCCGTTCCAAAAGCGAAACCCAACCAAACAAACATCGCTAGAAATGCACCTGGATATTGGAGACTACGAGTTTGTCTTTTTAGATCTTCAGCATATTCGTTTTCATATACTGCTCTATCTGGGTCTTTCTTAAAGAAGCCTAGAATTGAATTCCATTTGTTTTGAAAACTACCTGCCCGGGAGGAAGTATATGACATCTATTGAATCGAACTCCGTTCGGTTCAAGTCCCTAAAATAAGTGGGAAATAAGAACCGGGTCTAAACATAAATTATCATCTACTGATTTGGAGTAAAGAACTTGTGTAATTTCTAAAGTCTTGACCGACCGAGTTCTCAAATGTAAGCTGTGAATCTATGGCCAAAACGAAACACGCTAAAACTCCTTCTTTTCCGATTTCTTCTCAAGTTTTCGATACCTTAGTGATAGGGGGAGGGATTACTGGTGCTACTACTTTGTGGGATTCCACCTTACGCGGGTTAAAGGCACTTTTGGTAGAAAAGAATGATTTTGCTTCGGGAACTACTCAGGCCACCTCCAAGTTAATACACGGAGGTTTAAGATATTTAAAAAATGCAGAGTTTGGCTTAGTGAGAGAATCATTAAGAGAAAGAAGAATCCTCGCAAAGATCAGTCCTCATGCACTCAAAACCTTAGGCTTTATTATTCCAATTTATTCTAATTCGGAAAAGTGGATCACGAATATCGGCCTTGGAATGTACGATTATTTTTCGTACGATAGAAATAAAGAAATCAGTTCAGATTCTTGGATTCCAAAATACAGATTTTTATCACCGGAAGAAGTAGTGATGGAAGCACCAAGCCTGCCTAGAGCAGGCCTGAAAGGTGGATTTTTATATTACGATTACCAGAACACGAATCCGGAAAGACATACATGCGAGTTCATCTTCTCCGCTGAAAAAAAAGGGGGGACTGCTCTTAATTATACTGAACTAGTCGCGATTTCTCAGCAAGGAGAAGTATACCAAGCAATCTTAAAAGATAAAAGAAGCGGCAAAACTTATCCGGTATTTGCAAAAACAGTAGTAAATGCCGCAGGTCCCTGGGCGGATTTTGTAGAATCTTTGGCAGGAGTAGGAATGGATAAGGTTCTCGTCCGATCCAAAGGAATCCATATTGTAATCAGAGCTTTAACTGTTTCTAAGGCGATCGTATTAAAGAAAAGAGATAAAACCCATATGTTCGTTCTACCTTGGAGAGGTAAAACGATCGTAGGAACAACGGACACAGTTTTCTCGGATTCTCCCGATAAATTTAAGGTCACTAAATCGGATATCCAAGGTCTATTAGAAGAAATTAATTATGCATTCGGATATTCGGATCTAACGGAATCCGATGTAGATTTTTATTATGGTGGAATGAGGCCTTTGGTAGAAGATCCGGGAGAAAAATCGGATACTTACAACGCTTCGCGTAAAACTGAAATTTTAGATCATAAGGAAAAAGGGCTTCCTGGATTTTTTACTGCCTTAGGCGGAAAATATACGACTAGTAGACATTTAGCGGAGAAGATCACTGATAAACTATGCGAATATCTTCCCGGAAAATTTTTGCCTTGTGAAACGGATCAGATCCCGCTATCGTCCGGAGAATTTTCGGATCATTCTTCTTTAGTCAAAGGACTCAGCAAAAAATATTCTAAACTTTCGGGAGAATATCTGGAAACTTTGGGAGCTCGGTATGGAAGTTTAGCCTACGAAGTCCTAAAATACCAGAAGGCAAATGACGAATCTGTAACCTTGAATAATGGAGAAAAATTCAGTACAGCAGAGATCCGTTATATTGCTTCCGAAGAAAAAGTGGAGAAGGGAACCGATTTTTTCTTTCGAAGATCCGGAGTAGGAGTGCCTGGCGCACCTTCTTCCGAATCCTTGCATAAAATTGTAGATGAATTAGGAAAAACATTGGGCTGGAACCCCGCTCGTAAGAAAGCGGAAAGCTCTGAGATACTTTCTCGTTATCATTTTTGACTTTTAATCTAGTTTCGATCTGATATCTCTAAGTAAGTTAGATGGATTTAGAAACTGCTTATTTAGTTTTCGGAATCGCCTTCGGTTGGGTCTGGTCTTTGGGGATCTTACTTTCTCCTGCATCGCTTGGAGAAAGGACCAGAGCCTCCCTAATTATGTTTTGCTCTTCTTTCTGGCTGGTAGGAGCTGCAACATTCCTTTCTGGACTAGTCAAAACGTATCCCATCTTATATGCGATCCATATTCCTTTTGCGTTGGGAATTGCGCCACTTCTCTATATTCACTTTCAAATCACATTACTCGGGCTGGAACTTTCTAAAAAAGAGATACTTCTTCACTTTCTACCCAATTTAATCTGTGTAATTTTACTTTTACCTTTTTGGTTAGGTGGAGAAGAACTTAGAGTTCACACATTACAAAACATTATGCAAGGAGGAACTTATTCCAGTATCCTTGCTTTTTTGCAGATCACTCCTAAAATTTCGATCTTATCCTATTTTCTGCCATTACTTTGGATATACAGAAGTTATTTATTTCGCTCGGAACAAGACGAAAACGAAGAAAGAGCCAGAAGAATGTTTTTACTCTTCATCTGCTTGGTTTGTTTTGTCATTTTCTGGGGACTCACAGGTTCTATATTAAGAAGAATTGAATTCGTAAAAGAAAGTATTTTCAGTCTTCCTGTTCTATTGGTGATCGGATTTTTACTTTCTCAAAGAGAACCGAATTGGTTAGGCTTTGTAGGAAAAAGTTTAAGAGAAGTCCGTTATAAAAAATCCAGACTGAAAGGAATGGATGAATCCAAAATCAAAGATCGTCTGGAAACATTGATGAGAAGGGAGAAGGTTTACGCAGATGAAGATCTCACACTTTCTCAACTTGCTGAAGAGCTGGGACTCACTAACCACCAGCTTTCCGAATTTCTAAACCAACGTCTATCCATGAAATTTTCAGATTATATCAATTCATGGAGGGTAGAAGAAGCGAAGGTTCTACTCTTAGAAGATCCGGACCGTTCCATTTTAGCAATCTCTGAATCGGTTGGATTTAACTCAAAATCGGCATTTAACGAAGCTTTTAAGAAGTTTGCGGATTCTACACCGAGCGACTTCAGAAAAACAGCCATCCAGTATAAGGCTTCTTTAAAATTTTAAAATTCGCACGTCCTGAGTTATACGCCAGGACGACAAAGTTCCAAGCGACCTCTATACTTTCCACCATCCTAGGAGGTGGCATGAAAACTCTTGCCGATTTATATCAATCGTCCAAAAATAAATATGGGGAAAGACCTGCGTTTCTTACTAAAAATTCTTCTGGAGAATTTGACTCAGTAAGTTTTTCCGAATTGTACGAGTTAGGATTACAACTCGGGACAGCACTTATAGAATTGGAATTTCCGTATAAGGGACATGCTGCCGTTCTTGCAGATAACCGTTTAGAATGGATTATTGCAGATTATGCGATTGTGATGGCGGGAGGGGCGGATGTACCGAGAGGAACTGATGTTACCGATTCGGACCTAAACCATATTCTTCCTCATAGTGGATCCACTATCGTGTTTGCGGAAAACGATTCCGTGCTAAAGAAACTGCATCAAAACCAAAGTGCTATCCAGAATGTACATACAATAATTCTAATAGATAAGAATGCTAAGGGTACAGGAAAAGAGCTTAGGTTTTGGGATCTGGTGCAGAGAGGAAAAGAACTGAGAGAAAAAGGCAACCGTGAGATGGAGAAAAGAATTTCCCAAATCCAGGAGGATGATCTTTTTACGCTCATCTACACCGCTGGAACAACGGGACGTCCAAAAGGAGTTCCTTTAACTCATAAGAATATCATGTCCCAAATCAATCGTATCCCGATCAAACTTGCTGCAGGAGAAAGGATACTTTCCATTCTTCCTGTATGGCATAGTTTTGAAAGAATGTTTGAGATGGTATGTATCCATTTCGGAGCGGGTACGTATTATTCTTCCGTGAGAACGTTGAAGGAAGATCTAAAAAAAGTGAAACCAACATTTATGGCCTCGGCGCCTAGACTTTGGGAAAGTGTGTACCAGGGGATTTATGCGACGGTAGCTAAGTCTTCTAGTGTAAAACAAAGTTTATTTCATGCGGCGCTCTTCTTCTCTTCAAATATTCAGTCTGCAAAACGTTGGCTAGGTTTTAGAGAATTGGATCTGACTGGTAGAAATGTAATTGTTTCTTTGTTTGTGGGGATATTCAAGATTCTACAATATATTTTGAATATTCTTCCGGCAACACTCTTGGATCTAATCGTTTTGAATAAGATCCGTCAAGCTACCGGTGGAAAATTGAAAGGAACTGTTTCCGGAGGAGGAGCTCTTCCGAACCATGTAGACAAATTTTTTAACGCGATAGGAATCCAGGTTTTGGAAGGATATGGTTTGACTGAAACTTCTCCTGTGATCTCCGTCCGTATTTTGAATGAGGCGGTGATGGGAACAGTAGGTCCATTGTATAAGGAAACTTCTCTCAGAGTAGTGGATCCTAATACTTCTAAAATTCTTTGGACTACGGAAGAAGGTGGACCTAAAGGCTATTCAACCAAGGGAGAGATCCATGTAAAAGGAGATCAGGTTATGTCCGGATATTATCATGACGAGGAAAATACTCGCAAGGTGATGAATGGCGGATGGTTTAATACCGGAGACCTGGGAATGATGACTTACAATAATTGTCTGAAAATTGTAGGTAGAACAAAAGAAACCATTGTTCTATTAGGTGGGGAGAATGTTGAACCGGTCCCGATCGAAAATATTCTGAGCCAGTCCGAATTTATACTTCAATGTATGGTGATCGGTCAGGATCAAAAATATCTTTCAGCTTTGATTGTTCCGAATCCAGAATTTTTTCCGGATTACAAGCCGGGCATCGGATTCAGTTCAGCGGAAGAAGAAGCGAAATGTGCGGTAAAGATCCAAGGGGTGATCAAAAATTCCATTTCTTCAGCGAATGGATTCAAGTCTTTCGAAAGGGTAGTGGACTTTAGATTATTGCCTAAACCTTTCGAGACTGGAGATGAACTCACTGCAAAACTTTCCGTAAAACGTCATGTGGTGACTGATAAATATTCAGGATTGATTCGAGATATTTATTCGGGTAAAAAGGAAGAGGTTTTGAGATAAGAGAAATTTTTGTCTCTGAGTGTGTTGGAGCTCCAACATGTTTGAAAGTGCTGCCCCCGCCCGGCTTTGGGTGGCGGGGAGTGGCTCGTGGGAGAGCGCCCGTTGCTATATCACAAGATCCTAATTTTTACAATTAATTTTTTAAACAAAGATCTTGTTGGAATTCCAACAAATCGTCTATTCTTAGGATGGAGAAAAAGTTCAAGCAATCCCGCGGGTTTCGAGACTTAAAACTTCAGAATGTAAAAGTGTTCGCGAGAACTACTCCCATAAAATCTTTTACTACTTCCGCAACCTCATCCAGTTTAATGGATTCTTGGTCTACAATTCTTTGGCCTACAGTTCCTAAAATAATACTGATAAGAAGTCTGTTCAGATTCGGATTCGTGATGCCTAGATGTTTAGTAATGATCGTAACGTATTCTTTCATCGCTTCTGCGATCAGTTGTTTTTCTTCTTCATGATTTTTTAATCTAGAAACGTCACAGATGATATATAGAAGATTTTGGAAATAGGTTTCTCTGTCCTTTACCATTGTAAAGAGTGCTTCTACTCTTTTTTCGATGGTTTGGTTGTCTTCTCCCTTCGAATATACCTGTAATTCTTCGATGTCCTTGTTTAATACGAACTTTACGAGTTCTTTAAATATATCTTCTTTAGTGGAGAAATAATGGTAGAGAGTTCCGGTGGAAACATCCAATTCGGTGGCGATTTCTCTCATGGAAACTGCCGAATACCCTCGCCTAGCCAAAATATCCACACATTTGGAGAGAATCTCGGCTTTGTATTTTTCGTGATTTACGATTTTAGGCATTTCCTGGGTCCTGAAAGTTTTTTTCTATTTACCGTTTTCGCTAATTCTAAAGCTCCCGGAAGAAGGATAGGGAATAACCCTATCTTTTTCAGGAGCAAGTTAATTATTTTATTTGTTCGAAAAAAGAATGCAAGTGTTTTTTCCAGTTTGGGTCCAGATGACCCAAGATCCTTTCCTTCTGTTCTTCTGCATCCTTGCGTCCAGTTTCGAATGCATACCTTACAAGGCTTGGACTAGTATAATCAAATCCTTGTTCAATAAATGGACCCTCGGGGGAAACAAGTAGAGTATCCGATAGAATCGAGGCTGATTTTCCGACCAGCGTAGTGGGTTCATAGAATACTCCTATCTTAGGAAGGTCAGAGGAGAAGTCCTCAAGCAGAAGATTATTTGTTAAGCCGCCATCTAGATAATAATTTCCGTTAAAACTTTGGAGCGGCAAAACAGGGAATGCAGAGCAAGAGTTCATTACGATCTGGGTGATTGTTTCCGGATCGGTTAGGTCCTTCTCCGTAAAAACTTTTTCTCTCCATCCCCAATCTTTCATTTTTTGCAATACCGCAAAAGGTTGTTCTCCCTTTCTCCGTAATGTTTCGTCCTTAAAATAAGCGCGTATGATAGAAGCTGCCTTAGCGAACAAGAGTCTTTGGATCGGTTTACCCTTTTTATTTTTGTCTAAACTTTCATTTGGGATCTCTACTGTATGGATCCTAATCTTTGCAGCTTTGGATATAAGTTTGGAAAATCGAAGGCAATATTCTACAGTCCTTCTCGCTATCCCATGATGAGGAAAGGGAGCACTGATCCTGAGTAGTCTATTCCAATAAAAGTTTTTCGGATTTCGTTTGGTCAGTTCTTGGAAATAATTCGAACTGTCTTCTTCCGTTTCGGATAATGTGCTGATTGCCATTGCGGCCCCGGCACTCACCCCAGAAACTTCTTTAATTTTGATTCCCCAGGTTCTTAGTGTATATGCAAAACCCAGCCCGTAAAACGCTTTGATCCCACCACCTGCAATTGCAAGAGCGATTTCCTTTTTGATTCCCAGCTCCTGCCATGCGGTCCGGAGACCGTTTTTTAGTTTGGTATCGAGAGAAAAGAATGGGTTCATTTTCCTACATAATGGTTGTGTCACCAAATCATGGCAATTTTAATTTGCCCGAATCCAATTTCTTTACAAGATCGGAATATAGACTAGGAGATCTACCTTGGCGAATCAAAAAGATTTAGAAGATATGCAGAAAGAATGGGAGAAGTTTTCAAAAGCCGCCCCAGGTCTAAAAGTTCCACCTCCCGCTTTCAAAGAATTGTCCGGGGAATTCGTTTCATATGTACGTAAGAAGGAGATGGTCTGCAGTTTTTATGTGGAGCCTAGGTTCTCCAATCCGATGGGAGTTTTCCAGGGCGGATTTTTAGCGGCTGCATTTGACAATACTTTCGGTCCATTATGTTATTTGGCGGCGGGTAAACCTACTACGACTCTGGAATTAAGCGTTAGTTATATCCGGATGGTAAAAGAGAATCAAAGGATCACCGTACAAGCAAAGGTTGTAGCTAGAGGAAACCAACATATTTATCTAGAAGGAGAAGCTTTTGATGAAGAAGGTAAACTTCTCGCAAAGTCCACAACTCAAGTTTTGATATTAAGATTACCTGGCGGTGCTACCTGAGACACTTAAGTTTCCGGGATGGCAGGAGGAGAAGGAATATCGTCTTTTGGTTCCGTGATTCTTTCTAACGGAAGTTTTTTTACATGTTCTGCCATTTCTTTTAAGATATTTGCGGTGATATCTTTCATGATATCACCGATCACTTCTGTTTCTAATACCTCTGCGATCATTCTTCCGATATCATGTCCTAACTTTTTGGATACCTCGGACATAAAAGGTATCTTGGATAATTCTTCTAATAAAAACTTGGACTGTAAGGATTCGTTTACCTTGGAGTTGAGTTGATCATTATGTTTGGAAATGGCTTCCTTTGCAAGCTGACTATAATCTAATCTTAGCATTACTTCTTCCACTCTTTCTAAAGAATGTAAAAATACCGCATCTGCAATAGTGTCCACGATCACATCCCTAAATCTGAATGTGATCTCTCTCGTTAGAACTTCGCTTACGTTTTGGCCAGATGTCCCGAACCTATAAAATGCGATTGCTAGTTTAACGCCTCTTAATAGTAAAAATGGGCGGAGGAAATAAAGAGGAACGATACCTATAAGTTCGTACCAATTGGTTCTCAAATATTTTTTGATATCTTTTTTCTGTCGGACCTTGATCCAAACTTCTATTCCCCATAAAAATATGACAAATAGATCGAAAGCAAGCACGTAAGCGGGAATATCCTTATGGATGAATTCCTTATAGGAGTTTACAAATAATAAAAAGAATACGTCGATTGCGGCTAGGCCTAAAAGAAAATAATCTCTTGCTGTGCCGGGTAAAACACTTCTCCAATATTTTACCGTTTGTATAAAATTTCGGATTTTAGAAGATTTTGCCGGTTGGGAATTTGCTTCCACCATGTGCCATTGTCCGATTCGGTTCGGTGTTTACAAGTTTTTCCAAAACATACATTCTGGTCACTAGTTTTAAAGGGATGCATTTAGTCGTAGACGGTTTCAATCTGATTTACAAAATTCCTGAATTGGAAGAGTATATGTATTCCAATCGATTGAGGGATGCCAGAGTAGGCCTCTTGAGAATTTTGGAATCTTATTCTTCTAAACTGAAAAGTTCTAAAGTCCATGTATTCTTCGATGGCAAAAAAGAAAAAGGGAACGAAACCAAAGAAGATTCGTACGGAAAAATACACGTTTATTTCAGCCGGGACAGAAAGGCGGATGATTTGATCAAGGAATATATCAAATTTGCTCCTAGGCCTGCGGATCTATTCGTGGTGACTTCCGACCAGGAAATTTTGGCTTTTGCAAAAAGACTGGGAACAAAACCTATACTATCCGAAGAGTTCGTAAAAAAAATAGAAAGCGCCTTGGCTGAAAAACCCGTTCGGGAAGAAAAGGACTCAGGTGCAAAACTTTCTCCGGGAGAGATTCTCTACTGGAAGGAACTATTCAAGAAGGGAAAGTAAAAGAGTGCTCTACAATTCGATCTTATTTTTCGTTTTTTTTTCTATCGTATATTCTATCTATTGGCTTCTTCCGGAAAAGAAAAGATCCGATTTTTTACTCATTTCCAGCGGTATCTTTTATGTGGTAGCGTCTTCTACCTTATTAAGCGGTTTCTACTTCTTTCTACATTTCCTAATAATCGTTCTATTCAATTATCTCGCATATTTTAAGATCAAAACTTCTGCGAAACCGAAAGTTTGGATGATCTTTGCTGTTCTTTTGAACGCGATCAATTTGGGGTTCTTTAAGTATTTTTACTTTATCAACAGGATACTTTTTGATCTTACTAAGTACCCATTTTTCGACGAAGTTCCCAGAATATTACAGATCTCTCTCCCTTTAGCGGTGAGTTTCTACAGTTTCCAGATGATTGCGGCTGCCGTGGACGCATATCGTAAACCTGAAGGAGAAATTATAGGACTAAAGCAATATCTTGGTTTCGTAATATTCTTCCCTGTTCTGATTGTGGGGCCGATTTTAAGAGCCAAGGACTATTTCATAAATATAGGACATCTAAGTCCTGACAAAGATAAGATTGTTCGCGCTTCTTATTTGATGATCTCCGGGTTGGTCAAAAAAGTTTTGATTGCAGATCCTGTGGCAGGCGTGATCGCTCCCGTGTTTTCAAATCCGGGACAGTATGATAATGTATCTCTTGTTCTGGCAGCATTCGGCTATGCGATCCAAGTGTATTGTGATTTTTCAGGTTTGACCGATATGGCAAGAGCTGTGGGACTTTATTTCGGATTTGAACTTCCTGAAAACTTTAACGCACCATTGTTTTCTCCTTCCGGAAGAGAATTATGGCAGAGATGGCATATGAGTCTTTCTTTTTGGCTTAGGGATTATATTTATTTTCCTTTGGGCGGAAGTAAAAAAGGAGAATGGCGAACTTATCTGAACCTGATCATCACTATGACTGTCGGTGGTGTTTGGCATGGAGCGGATTATACATTTATCGCCTGGGGATTTTATTGGGGTGTTATACTTGCGTTCGAAAGATTTTTAGTAGGTAAGTTCGGTTGGAACGACGAAGATTCCAAAAGTAAAATTCTCAATTTCTTAAGAATACAATTTGTATTTTGTTTATTTTCTTTTAGCGCAATCCTGTTCAGGGCAAATTCTGCAACTAAGATGCTTCAACATGTCGTTGGGCTTGTGACTAATACTCCAAATTATCTTTCTTCATCTTTACAATCCTTAGGCTTTGGTTGGATAGAAAATTCGATTTCCTTGGTTACGGGACCTTCTCCTTTTCTTTTGGAATCTATGAAGAATATCGAAAAGATCGGATATTCATATTTAGGATTTATCGTATTTCATTGGATCCAATCTAGAAAAGATCGATTATTAGAATGGGGAAGGGGAAAAGATTGGTTGCTTGTTGCCTGCGGAGTCGGAACGGTCTTTGCAATCGCATTATTATCGGAGGATTCCGGCGCTTGTATTTATTGCCAGTTCTAGGCCGGAAATAACTATGAAAAAGAATACATTCTTACTTCTTCCTCTACTTGTTCTTTTGATCTCTTTAGGTTTGGACCGTTTATTTACCCTGGAGTTCTTTCAATATTATTATTCTAATACATTGTCTCATCTGAATTTTATCAGCAAAGAGGATTTGTATTCGGATCTGAAAGAATATCTGAAGAAGGATCCATCTACCCGTAAAAAAGTCTTGGTCTTTTTCGGAAATTCTAGAGCACTTTTGCTTCCGACAAAAGAGTTGGAAAAAAGACATTCGGATTGGGTGCTTTATAATTTTTCCGTTCCTGGCGGTTCTCCAGATTACTTCTTATACTGGATAGAAAGATTTAAATCGGACGGCACTAGACCGGATTTTGTTCTTTTAGACCAATCATTAGAAATTTATAATAAAACCCCGGTTCTCGCCTTAGATGAAGTATTAATTCACGGACTTTCCTCTGAATTTATATTGAGACATTGGACTAAATATTCCAGAGAAGAATTATCCGTATTTATATCTAAACATCTATTTCATACCTATCGAGACAGGCCTAAATTATGGAGAATTTCGGAAAGAATGCAAAATTCGTCCGCTCTAGCGAAAGTATATAAGGCAGCGGTCCAAGAAATACTCACAGCGTTGAAAGAGGAAAAAGGGAGCACTCCAAGGGAACTTGTTAATCAAAAACATACGGATGAGCAGCTCGTCCAAGCATCCGAGATGGATTTTTCCTCTTATTTAAAACCTTATACATTCCATACAAATATGTTCGATATGCAAAGGGATTCAATTCGTATATTAAAAGAATATAAAATACCTTATGCTACTATTTGGGTAAAGGTTGCCCGTCCATATTTTAATCTGTATATGAATAGAAAAGTGGAAACCTCTGAGGGTCTAAAAACTCCAATGGAAATCTGGAAGCCTATCATAGAAAAGTTCAACCAAGAAACAGGAACTGCTTTCTGGAATATGAACGAGGATCCCAGCTGTAATTGTGAAGAATTTGCCGATCCTGGGCATATGTCTCCGAATTGTTTTCCGGTCTTCGGTGATTATATTTTCAAAAAGTTAGAAGAAACTTTCCCGAAAACTCAGACAAAGTAAGGAATAAGTTCGGGTAGAATTTCTCCCGCTTTCCCTTGTAAGAATAAGTCAGCGTATCTACTGTAGCCGCTTTGATCCGTATTAATTTCTATTACAAATGCACCGTTTTCTTTAGCGATTCTTGCAAGTTCCACAGGAATTCCTACGGCTCCGGAAGAACCGATGATAAAAACGAGTTCCGATTTTTCTGCAAGGGAGATTGCCTGATTTAATAGGTCCGTATCGTAACTTTCTCCAAACCATAAAACATCCGGCCTGACTATACTTTTACAGTTCGGACACTCCGTTGAATTTTTAAGAATAAGAAGATCCGAATCGTAAGTTTTGTCACAATCGGTACATCTGTTTCTAAAAATATTTCCGTGGATCTCAATGATCTTTTTAGAGCCTGATTTTTTATGAAGGCCATCCACATTTTGAGTGATCAAATTAAAATTGGATCTTTTGTTTTCCAATTCCGCCAATGCAAAGTGAGCAGGATTCGGAGACTTTGTGGTGATCAATTCCATTCTCCAAAGATACCATTCCCAAACTAGTTTTGGATCTCGAAAAAATGCCTGAGGTGTCGCGAGTTCTTCCGCTCTATATTGTTTCCAAAGACCTTCTTTTCCCCTAAATGTTGGAACACCACTTTCCGCAGAAATTCCTGCTCCCGTGAGTGCTAAGATGTTTTTAGAGTTCTTGAATTTATCTTTTATCTGTTGAGAGATTTGCATCTTAAGAAGGAAGATATAAGTTTTTTTCTACTTCTTTTCTTTTTTCTATCCCGGAAAGAAGTTCAATAATTTTTAAAGAAAATTCAAACGCAGAGCCAGGGCCTAGGCTAGTTAAAATTTTATCGGAGAGTTCCAATCTGCTTCCAGTGTATTTTTCATTCGAGGGAACACTTCCGGGAAAAGCGGTAAATTTTTGGTTTTGAAGAATGGAATGAGTCAGTAGAACATTCGGTGCAGCACAAATTGCTCCGATCCAGCGATCTTCTTTTTTAAAAATTTTTAATATTTCCGAAACCAGGGGGCTTGCGTTCAGATTTTTGGTGCCTTGATTTCCTCCTGGCAAAACGATCATATCAAAACTAGAAGGATCCACCTCCGATAAAAGAGAATCGGAAACTAATTTTACTCCTCGGGAAGCTATGATAGTATTCGTGGAAATTCCGGCAGAGATTACCTCTATTCCAGCTCTTCGAAGCACATCTATTACGATGACAGCTTCCATTTCCTCCATTCCGTCTGCAAAAGGAACCAGAACCTTCGGCATAATCTTCTCCAATTACTGTGACTAAAGAAGGTAGAAGACCTTCTTCAATATAAATTAAGAATTATAGAGAAGAAATCAATTAAAACTTTAGGTTTTTAATTCCGGCTTTTGGGACCAAGTTAGATTAGAATTCAGGAAATAATTCGAAACCATTGCAGTAAGAATCGAGAGAATATCTGCACCGAATTTTAAAGTAAGTTCCGAGACTCCATTCCACTGTTTAAAAATCGAATAGTAGATGAAGTGGAAGGCTGACATCTGCACTAAAATCCCTACCATACTCACAGAATGGAATACTAAAAATCCGAATGTCAAATTTTTTCCGGAATACCTTCTTTCGTAAAACGTAAAGTAGTTGTTGAGGAAGAAGTTAGACAGAATGGAAAGTTCTATCCCGAAAAGTACGGAAAGTGAAAAAGGATCCAAGAAGGAAATTCCGGTTTGGACATCCGGGAATTTGCATAGTTCAGCGATTAAAAACCCGACTAGGTTTACAAGTACTCCGCTTGCTCCTACGAGAGAATAAAGAAGAAATGTAGGAGAAATCCATTTTCCGAAACGAATATCAAGGATTGCCAAAAAGAAACTTTTGATCACTGAATTATTAAGTTTGGTTTCTCCATACATTCTAGTTTGGAATGTATATGGAATTTCTTCTATTTTTAGATTTTCTTTACTTCTTCCCAAAAATTCTAAAAGGATTTTAAAACCCCTAGGATTGATTGCGTTTTTTGTATCGGAATATACGGAACGTTTGATACCAAAATAGCCGCTCATAGGATCTGAAACAGGAAGACCCAAAAGCCCTTTCGCTAGAAAATTCGCGAATCTGCTAATTCCAATTCTGGCTAAAGACCATTTTCCTGTGGATCCACCTTTCGCATATCTGGTCCCGAGGCAGAGATCCACGTCTCTTTCATAAAAAGAACGAATCATCTCCGGAAGGATCTTTTCGTCGTGTTGGAGGTCCGAATCCATCACTACGAAAACTTCTCCTTCTGCTGCACCCATACCAGTTAAAACTGCGGAAGATAATCCTTTCCCGGTCAGTCTTCGGATTACTTTGAGTTGTGGGATTTTCTCCTGAAGATGTTCCGCAACTTCCCAGGTATGATCAGGGCTATCGTCATCTACCACAATGATCTCATGACGGTAATCGGATAGAGACCGGGTAATCCTATCCGCAGCGATAGGTAGGTTTTTGCTTTCGTTGTATGTAGGGAGTATAACGGAAACGGATGGTCGCATAGGACCAAATTTCTATCCGGAAGTTTTGAATTCAAGATTTTAAGTAATTAATTGATTACATACTAGTAAAAAGTTTCTATACCGACTGGAGTCTCGATATGATTTT
Source organism: Leptospira neocaledonica (assembly GCF_002812205.1). Lineage (NCBI taxonomy): Bacteria > Pseudomonadati > Spirochaetota > Leptospiria > Leptospirales > Leptospiraceae > Leptospira > Leptospira neocaledonica. Next base: position 4,107 of record NZ_NPEA01000008.1, on the reverse strand, counting down.
GAAAATAGAAACCGGTCTATTCGGATTTTGTAATACGGTCTAGGTTTGTATTACATCTTGTAATCGAAAATGGTTCATTCACGTAACAAGAATATATAAATGTATTTAAGTTAGACTGAATGGGAAAGAAATGGGGAAAATTTAAATGAAGGAGGGGACAATTTTTGAGGTCGGTTATTCCCGCAGAAGTTTAAACTCCCAATTTTATCGTTCATGCAGGTTCTATTGTATTCTTTCTACTTTTTGTATCTTTCTGCCTTCTAACTGCAAAACAGTTTATATAAAGGAATAAACCATGTATCTGAGCAATTTAGCGAATCATTTCTTTCGCATTGAGACAAAGAATAGCAGAAATAATATTATTATCCGGATTTTGGTGGGAGGAGTTTTTATCTGGGAGGGAATTATTAAATTTCTCTATCTAAACCAAGGAATCGGGAGATTTACAAAATTAGGATTTTCGAATCCGGAAATGACAGCAGCATTTATAGGAGGTTTAGAAATTATAGGGGGGACAATGCTGGTATTGGGAATTTTGACAAAACCTTTAAGTATTGTATTTTTTATAGAAATGCTTGTGGCGATGTATCTTACGAAATTGCCTTTATTTTTCGGAACTTCTCCTTTAGCACCACCTCAAGCTCCGCCGATTCTGGGAATTTGGGCAGTTCTACATGAGATTCGGTCCGAGTATTCGCAGGCGCTCGGATGTTTATTTCTATATTTGTCAGGACCAGGTCGTTTTTCTTTGGATTTTATTTTAAATCAGAAAACGTTAAATGGAACAATCGAGTGATAATACTGAATTGCACTCAATTCTAATTAAGAGCTTGACTTTCGAAAGTAAAAGGAATTTGATCTCGGATCGAAAATAATCGGACGGGTGACTATATGAATTCCACCTTTAAAGTGTTAGGCTTTGCTAGTGTTCTATATTTAGGCGTTTTCGATTTTGGAACAAATATTATTTTGGAACAAGTTTTAGATCCTTCCGCCCAAACGAGAAATCAACTAGAGGCAAGTTCTTGTAATCCTCCTGGCACTTACGAATTTTTTCCAGGTACTGGTTATTATCCCAGCGGATCAAGTGAAGTCTATCCATGGCAAACTCCGGCTGGAGTTTCCTTCGAGGGTTTCGAAACCTATGTAGATGGAAGCGTGATAGAAGCTAGTTCTAATAAGGCTCTACAATCTCATATTGAAGTTACTTCTGGAACCTTGGTATCTAAACATCTTTCCGGGGGACTATATAAAAGGGCGAAAACGGAAGATTATAATTTCAGGATGCTGATCCAAGGTTTGAATAATGGCTCACGTGTTAAATGGACGGATCAAGCATTGGAGGCAAGATTCTACATAGATTCTTGGCAAACTTCTTCGGATAGTTGGCAAGGGATTCATCTATTTACCAGATATAGAACCGAAAACGATCTGTATGTTGCATCTCTCCGAAGTGATGGGACCGTTTATTTTAAGAAAAAACTCTGCGGCACTTATACAACATTGGCAACCGGCACTCTAAAAGACCAGGCAGGAAATCCAAAGTTTTTCCAAACAAAACAATGGTACAAGCTTAGTTTGGTTGCGATCGGAAATCATATAGATTTTTACGTAGATAATGTTCTCCAATTGTCTATCACGGATGGAACTTTTAGCTGGGGAACTTCCGGCATCAGAACTGATTATGCAAATGTGTATCTGGACGATTTAATCTTGCATGATGATCTGAGTGATTTTTGAGATTTTGTAGTCACTTCGACAAATAGGAAGAATTGGGATCGTGATCTCGGCGTGCATGGGCGAAGATTCGGAAATACTGCAGAATTTGCTCCTCTGACCAAGAATTCCCAACTTCCGATAATAGGTATTATGTCGCATTAGATTGGACGCGAAGGAATCCTGAAAATGGTGTTTTCTATCTTCTGCTCCATCGTCTTGGATGTAATGGCAAAAAAAGTTTTTAACGAATCCGGAATTCTTTCATCAAACGATAAACAAGGAACGGAAGTTCAAAAAGTAGCCTTTATCCAGATCAATAATAAGATTAGCTATTCGGAGCTTGCTTATGCTGGAAGACTGCTTTTAGTTTTCTTCTTTTGGGCAGGAGAAGATCAGAAAGAAGGACAATATTATTATAAGGATGTGATCAAAGACGTGATTTCGAATATCGTTTTGAAACGAAAAGAGCTAAAAAATGTCCAAAGTAAATAACCCTTTCTTTAGGCGGAGATTGGACATAATTCCGGTTTTCCAATTTTAAAACTTCAGATTCTGGAAAGCTCGGACTCTATCTAGTAAGGATTAATATCCTTGCCAAAGAGAAATAGTAACGATCGTTTTTCCGTTATCGGATTTGTTCTCACATTGGCATTTAATTTGAGCGGATTGGCTATAATAACCTTGCCCGAGTGAGAATCCAGGGGCTGGTTTGCAACTTTTGTAGAGTCCACCTTCGACTAAACGGTTACAAGCTGCTTGTATGGCTGCTTCGATATCGCCGCTTTGGGAGCTAATTGTGCCTGGAATTGCTAAAAAGACCGCAAGCGCTATTGCGGATACAGAGATAAACAGAAACTTTTTCATGATAAGGTCCGAAAACAATTAGGAACCTTCTTCTTGGAAAGAAAATATTTCAAACGAAAAATTTTGCAGATCGGAAAAATCTCTCTAAGTTTAGAAAGAAATTTCCAGTTTCTGTTTTGGAATTAGGCTTTGAATTCCTGGACCTGTTTTTGCAAAGAATCACTTAATTTTTCACATTTTCTGGCTTGGTCTGCCGCTTCAATTGCTTGGGTCGCAATAACAGTGTTCGAATTTTGGATCCGATCTAAAAAGTTTCGGATCTCTTCTAAACTTTTCTTTTCCGCTTCTGTTGCTTGGTGAACATTTTGAGAAATTTCTCCAGCATTGAACAACGCACCTGCCACAGTGACCCGGATATCCGTTTGTTTTTCTAAAAGTTTATTTCTAGATCGGGTCTCGGACCTATTTCATTTTGGATTCGAGCTTTCGAACGATCCCGTTTTTGTTTTCGTTTATTATGAATCGCTTAGATGTTTAGAAACTTTTGTTCTTTTTTATCGCTTATAAATTTTAGAAGTTCTTCTGGACTTTGATCCCAATGTTTATCAAATTCAAAAATTAATCCTTTGATCCTTGCTTGAGAATTAACCCAAAGGACCGAATCTGGATGGTCTATATCCCCACTTTCGTTGGAAGAAAATGCCATAATCCCGAAAAGTCTGGCAAGTTCGAAGGCTCTACCCCTTGATTCCAGTCGAATAAATTTAGTTTCCACCTTTAGATCGGAAAAATATTTTTCGAAACGTTCTTCTGTATCATTTTCTGGATCTAAACTTACAAATACGAGTCTTAGATCTTTTTGTTTCGAAATTAGATTTTTTAATTTATGCAAACTGCCATGACATATCGTCTTGCAATTTAGATATCCGAAATAGACAAGATTTTCTTTTCCGATTAAGGTATTGCGTATGTCGGTGCTTCTATTACCTTCTTCCATTATCTGAAACTCGGGAAGGCTTCTGTCCGCTTCCATCATTCCAGAAGAAGAGCTAGGTAAAAAATAAAACAACGGAAATAGAACCGTTAGCCCACCTATTGCAAGTTTCCAAATATCCGTTTGCATCCAACTTAAAAAGGTATTTAAAAACCCTCTAATATTACCAAAGACGAATAACTTATATTTTATTCAAAAAATTTCTTGAAAGAAGGCCTCGAAGAATTAAAGGAAATTTATTTATGAATATGTTAAGTTTAAGTTATTTCTTGGGAAAAACTTATTTAGACTTTGGACTGGTTTGTTGGAATTCCAACATGCGCTGTTGGTGGAAATTGGTGTTGATGTTTAAGGAATCTTACTATATAGGGGAAAAGGCTTCTCCCACAAGCCCACCTCCTCCACCCGAACTTGGGTGGGGGTGATCTTCATACTCATGTAGGAATTCCTACACTACGACAAAAATCGTGAACATACATTATTTGCACTGAGTGTTATCTCAGATATTTAATTTAAGTTAGAATATTATGAATTAGAAAGGAAGAGGAAGTCTCTTCGAAAACATATAGAGTAGCGTGACTCACCGAATT